>CAZYVY010000037.1:0-13315 GCA_964651555.1 uncultured Lachnospiraceae bacterium
GTTATAAGCCTCACGCATTTCAGCCACATCTCCGTCACCATGCTTTAAGGCTTCCACTGCAGCATACTGACTGGTAGTAGGCGCGCACATAATGGCAAACTGATGAAGTTTGGTCATCTGCTTCATAATAAGCTCGGGACCGCATGCATAACCCAAACGCCATCCGGTCATGGCATATGCCTTAGAGAAACCGTTAATCACAATGGTTCTCTCACGCATGCCGGGCAGGGTTGCAATAGATACGTGAGCTTCATTATAGCTTAATTCTGAGTAGATTTCATCAGAAATGACATAGAGGTCATGCTTAAGAATCACTTCTGCAATCGCCTCTAAATCCTTCTTTTCCATAATGGCTCCCGTAGGGTTGTTGGGGAACGCAAGGATTAAAATCTTCGTCTTCTCCGTAATGGCTGCTTCCAATTCCTCAGCGGTCAAACGGAATTCATTTTCATGTTTTAAATCAATAATTACGGGCACAGCATCTGCCATAACCGCGCAGGGCTCGTAAGATACGTAGCAAGGTTGGGGAATGATAACTTCATCACCGGGATTCACCATGCAGCGGAGTGCAATGTCAATTGCCTCGGAGCCGCCTACGGTTACCAGAATTTCGTTGATGGGGTCATATTTAATTCCCTGCTTACGCATTATGTAATTGCTGATTTCACATCTTAATTCTTTTAACCCTGCATTAGAGGTATAAAAGGTTTTACCCTTCTCAAGGGAGTAAATACCCTCATCACGAATGTGCCAGGGCGTATCAAAATCGGGCTCACCAACACCTAAGGAAATTGCATCCGGCATTTCACTTACAATGTCAAAAAACTTACGGATGCCCGAGGGTTTTACATCGACGATTTTGTCTGAAAGCGGATTTCTCATGGTGTCATTTTTAACCTTTCATCGTTATTTGCCATAATGGTGCCATGGTCTTTGTATTTCTTTAAGATAAAATGTGTTGCGGTACTTAATACGCTGTCCAAGGTCGAGAGCTTATCGGATACAAAGCTTGATACTTCCTTCAAGGACTTGCCTTCCAAAGTAATTAACAGGTCATATGCTCCCGATAAAAGGTATACGGCATTTACTTCGGGATAGTTATATATTCTCTCTGCGATATGGTCAAAGCCCTGACCTCTCTGAGGTGTTACACGCACTTCAATCAAAGCGCTTACCTTCTCAACGGAAGTCTTCTCCCAGTCAATCAATGTATGATAACCGCAAATAATCTTCTCTTCTTCCATTCTTGCAATTTCATTCATTAAATCGACTTCAGTCATACCAAGCATAATCGCCAATTCTTTTAAATCGATTCTGCTGTTTTTTTCAATCATTTTTAAAATTTGTTCACGCATATTTATCTCCATTCCAAGGTCTATACCTTTATTCTATTATCCATTCAACATCTCTATCATAATAATTTTATGCTTTTTATGCAAATAAAATCAATTACAATACCTTATATAATTCATCTGACTTGGGAGCCTCAAGGAATCGTCTCTCTCCTTCGTTTAGCACCGCTTTATCATTATTGTCTGTTGTTTTACCGATTACCACTGCAGGAATACCATTTTCTTCCAATGCCTTCACGCAGTCGTAACCGTTCCCGGCGACAATCAACATGGAACCAGAGGAAATCAAACAATAGGGATTCAAGTCAAAAAACTCACACACTTCCACGGTTTCCTGTCGTATGGGTATTTTCTTTAACTCTACTTCTATACCTACTCCGGCACTGACAGATAATTCCCACAATGCTCCGAATACTCCGCCTTCGGTAATATCATGCATTGCTACCGCGCCATTAGCTACCGCAATACGCGCCTCCGGCAATACGGATAAAAAAGAATCAAAATTTTTAGCTTCTTCAATTAATGCCGCAGGATACCGTGTTAACAACTCTTCTTCTTTTTCTTTGGCAAGAATGGAGGTTCCTTCCAAACCTACCCATTTGGTTACTATTATATCCATGCCGGGCTTTGCGTTGCTTGTAGGTGTCAAACAGCCTTTCTTTGCTTTCCCCACACCGGTTATCGTTAAAACAGGTCTGTTTACTGCAACTGTTAACTCCGTATGTCCGCCCAAAGGCTGGATTCCCAGAGAAGCACAGGTATCTTTGTATTGTTCCATTATGATTTTCAATCTGGATTCCTTGTAATTCTCAGGTAAAAGTGCCGTGCATAAAAGTCCTATGGGCTCAGCACCTTCCGCCGCTAAATCATTGACCGCCACATGAACCGCAAGACGTCCTATATCCTTTGTCGTACCTGTAATCGGATCCGTAGTTGTAACATAAACTTCGTCTTCTTTTAATTCCAAAACGGCGCAGTCCTCCCCTAGAGCCGCGCCGATTAATACTTCTTCTCTTGTATTTTTTATTCCTTTTAAGATTGTACGTTTTAGTACATTCTCTGATACTTTACCGATTTTCATGATTTCGGTTTCACCTCCGAAATCCATTGCTTCTATATTTTACAACAGATTTAATTTATTGTGCCGGATTTGCTGCTGCCGCCTCTGCAACTTCCTGCGCATAAAGCTGTGCCGCAATTCCTCTTACATGTTCAATACTTCCTGTTCCGATTGCCGCCAGAATTTCATTCTGTCGCTGGGGATTGGCAGTATTGATACCTACCACTGCCGTTCTCGGAGACATAGAATAAGAACTTGAGTTAATCTGTTCCCTGGATACTTCCACTCCATCGATATACACAATTTTCCAAAGCTGCGCTTTGTATCCTGTATGTGCGGACTGTACACTGACATATCCCACACCCTGGCTTGCATCGGCAATAATGCGTTCACTTTCCGGCTGGATTACCTGCAAAATTACATTATCGTATTCGATTGTACGATTTGCAGCCCTTGTTTCCACACCATAAATGTTAAATGTAATCTTCTTATCTTCTCCGGCAATACCTTCAATATAAATGGGGTATCCCGTATTATTTACAAAACGAAAGTCCTTACCGGCTGACTCGGAAATTGCCGCGTCTCCGGAAACCTGCGTATATGTGACAATCATGGAGTGGTTGTGACGCTCTGTAACTTCCAATTCTGCCAGCAACACAGCATTATAAAGCGTCGTTGACACCTGGCAGATACCACCGCCCATACTGTCTACCACCATACCGCTCAGGTAAGAGCCTGCCATAAAATATCCGTTATCATACGTAAAAGGTTTTACATTATCATAAAAAGAAAACTCTTCTCCCGGATAAATTACCGAACCATCAATCAGTTTCGCACCGTTGGCAACATTGGCACTTCTGGAAGAACCGGAAGAAGAATAACTGGTAGTAAATGTTCCCAACAAATCTTTTACCATAGCAAGATCCTCAGCCGTTCCGGCAGGTTCTTCTACCTTAGCAACCAATTCAATTACCATACCTTCTTCACTTGCTACATTCCCTGAAGTAATCGCTGTCTTTATCGCCTCTACAGATGCCTGTTGATCAATAACGGCTCCAACTACCTCTTCACGGATGACGAACTCACCATTTACTCTTTCCATAGTAGCATTCTGGGCATGCTGGTCAAACTCCAGACATTTTTCTTCAATTACCTGTGCCACCATGGCATCATCAATACTATATTCCAAATAATACGTATATCCGTTATTCTCTAAATCTTTTATCTCTTTATAACGGGAAATAACATTGCCGCTTGTTCCCAAGGACAAGGCTTCATCAATAATTTCAGGGTTATCCCAGGTAATGCCGAACTCAGAAGTTTTTACTTCAATTTCATTACCTGCTGCCGCACGCAAAACAACAGACACATCTTCCAAATCCGCCATATATGCTTCTACCGCTTCTGTCGCTTCCGCAGCAGTCATGCCGGAAATATCCATGTCCTCGATGTAAATACCCGTCTTCATTTGTGGTGTTTCTTCTGCCTGAACTGTCAAACTGCTTCCCAAAAAGACTAAAGCACTCATTGCAGCCAGACCGGCGAACTTCATCAATTTTTTCATAGTTCCCTTTCCTTTTTTACCTACACCCTTCTATGTTTATAACCCCATTTTCATTGAAAAATAAACAATAATGTTCTATACTTATTACATATCTCTTTCATTATCAGTCTATAATGCATATGCTAATACAGGAATAACCATTGCGATGACCAAAACAATGATAATAACAGAAGAAATAATTTTCTTTGCTTTCTTACTATG
Organism: uncultured Lachnospiraceae bacterium; assembly: GCA_964651555.1. Lineage (GTDB taxonomy): Bacteria > Bacillota > Clostridia > Lachnospirales > Lachnospiraceae > UBA3766. Next base: position 4,178 of record CAZYVY010000037.1, read on the forward strand.
TAGATTCATCATAACAAAACCCTCCTATCGGTTGCGAATCTATAAAATGCGGAGTAAATAAATTAAACCTAGTACCCCATGTTAATCTTTATACTGAAAGGATATTATATATGAACTTCTCTGTTTTTGCAAGTGTTATAGTATTCTGTATCTGGCTTGCTTACGAAATTCGTAAAAACAATAAAAAGACCAAAAAAACTTTGGAATGTTTCTGGGAAAAAGAAGAAAAAGCCAATGCTACCCGTGCAAAATCTTTGGACTCCTTAAATTATATTACAATACCCGAAGAGATTCTCAACGCAATCCCTTCACCCGTTCCTGCGGAACTGGAAGATTGCAGCAAAATGTTGCTTCATTTACAAAATTCCAAGATTGTAAATCTCTCGCACATTACCAATACGGACCTGAAATTAAAGTATGGTGCGTCCAATCTGGATATTTTATCGGAATATGACCAGAATTACATTACCCTTTTACGAGTTTTACAAACATTAAGCGAATACTTTTACAACAGGAGCAATCCTGAGATGACCCGCATTATACTGGAATTTGCCGTATCTGTTCAAAGCGATAACATCAGCACCTATAAAATGCTGGCACAGATTTATTGCGATAACGATGAAGAAGCTAAGCTGGATTATTTAATCAGCACCGCCAGCCTTCTTCCCGGCTTAACCCGCGGACCTATCGTGCGTTTTTTAAAAGAGCTGCGGCCTGAGGGCACAAATCCTGAAGAAAGCATTCTTGACATTTTGGATTAGGTGCTTTGCAAATAGTCCGTCCCAATTGAATAATGTGTATATTATAGAGAATCCAATGATCCTTCGGAAGTTTTTTCATCAAATCAAACTCAACTTTCGTAGGATCTTCTTCTTTTGTGATACCAAGCTTTTTACTGATTCTTTTTACATGGGTATCCACTACCACACTGGGCTCATTAAAAATGTTTCCGCGAATGACGTTAGCTGTCTTTCTTCCAACGCCGGGTAAGGCGGTAAGTTCTTCTAAACTTGAAGGAACTTCGCCGCCATGGACCTCCATAAGACGCTTACAACAGCCGATGATATTCACTGCCTTATTATGATAAAAGCCGGTGGAATGGATGTCCTTCTCCAATTCTTTTACCTCTGCATTGGCAAATGCTTCAACACTTGGATACTTCTTAAACAAATCCTTGGTTACAATATTCACTCTGGCATCGGTACACTGGGCACTTAAAATAGTGGCAATCAGAAGCTGCCACGCATTTTCGTGATCCAGATAACATCTGTATTCGATTCCGTATTCTTCATCCAAGCGGTCTAAAATCGCCTGAATTCTTTCCTTTTGTTTCATAAAAACCTTCCTTTATAAATCCGATAAACGCCATTCTGACTTGCATTAAACTTCTGCATTAAGTTTGCAAAACGATTCCTTGCGGGCACGCTCTCGCTACGTGTCGCACACAGCGGTACATAAGGTACTTTGTACCTAAGTACCGGTGGCTCCCCAGTACCCGCTATCGGAAAACGTTATTGCAAACTAATATATTTAGATTATATAACCGCAAGTCAGAATGTCGTTGTGCCTTTTTCATTAACTTGTTTTATATTATATTCATAATGAATTCCGTGCCAGCATCTCCTGTAATCGGATTGCGTTTCTTATAATCAAAGAATACTGCACCTACATACTCAGAACTTACAGTTCCGTCCCAATCCTTCATATCCCAAACAGGATAACGAAAGTATTCAAGGTGAGTTAAATGCATCATTTGTTTTGCGGTATACTCTGCATAATCTTTCAATAATACAGGCTCTTCGGCTTCTTTTTTATAAAAGCGCCAAACCAAGTCTTCCTGTAACTTCCTATCCTGCAAGAAAGTCGGGCGGCTTTTTAATTTCTCACGTAAATATAAATCGTAGGTAAGCAATTCTTTGTAGATTTCCGCATTGCCCGCATCCGTTTCACAGGCAAAATCAAACAGCACTTCGTAGCGGTAACTTCGTGAAGGTGCCTGTACAAACAAACCCCTTTTCTCATAAAAGTCAGCCAACGCCTCATACAAAACAAAGGGTGTCTCAAACTGCTTTTCAAGAAAGGCAATGGTATACGAAAACTGACCACTGTTATGGTAAAGCTCCAGCATCTCTTCCACGCGCTTTAATCCTATCACATCCTCATAGGAAATCCAATTGGTAGATAATACCTCATAAGGCGGATTGCTCTCGTAAACAATGCCGTAATCCCCTACCATTTCGCCGATATACGAGCCGGACAGTACTTTTAAAAAACCAAGTTGCAAGTCATCCGGTTTCATGGAATACACGTCGTCAAAGGACCTGATAAACGAATTTTTATCCTCGAAAGGAAGTCCCACAATCAAATCTAAGTGTAAATGAATGTTGTGAAAACTTCTTAATCTGTCCACATTCCTGCGTAGCTTATCCGTGTCAGTAGTACGACGGATTTCCTCAAGAGTCCGAGGATTGGTAGTCTGTACACCGATTTCCAACTGAACCTGTCCGGGTCTTAATTTGGATAAAAGATCCAGCTCCTCTGCCGTAATAATATCCGCAGCAATCTCGAAATGGAAATTAGTAATACCATTATCGTTCTCATAAATATACTGCCATATTTCCATGGCGTGACTGTGTTTACAGTTAAAGGTACGGTCAATGAATTTGACCTGCGGCACCTTGTTCTGCAAAAAGAAGTCCAGCTCCTTTTTTACCATGTCCATAGGACGGAAGCGGACACCTTTGTCAATGGAAGATAAGCAGTAGGAACAGCGGAAGGGACAACCGCGGGATGTTTCGTAGTAAACAATTCTGTTCTTGAATTCTTCTTTTAAAAGGTCGCCGTCAGCATACCAGAAGGGAATATCTGCCAAGTCAAGTACCCTCGGTACACCGGTGTTGAAGTCGCGAGTGGTCAGACCGGGGATATCGGCTAATTCTATGCTTTTGCACCCTTCGGCATTACCTGAGTCTATTGCCGCATCGCTGTTACTGCTCAAGTGAAACCGCTTGTGATAAACCTCAGCTACCTTCCTGAAAGTATATTCTCCTTCGCCTACCATAATGCCTGTGACCTGTGGAAATTCTGCTAAAACTTCCTCTGCCCGGTAGCTCACCTCCGGACCTCCCAGCCAAACGGGAACATCGGGTAAAAGCTTTGCCAAGTCCGGTAAAAGCTTTGCAATCAGGGCAAAATTCCAGATGTAACAGGAAAATGCAAGAACATCAGGCTTGCGAAGATAAATATCCTGACGAATTTCCTCCACACGCTGATTGATGGTGTACTCTGCCAGTTCAATATTCTTTTTATATTCTCCGGCACAGGCTTTTAAGCTGTAAATCGCCGGATTGGAATGTATATATTTGGCATTGATGCCGATGAGTAAAATCTTCATACTGACTCCTGTAATTTGTATTTCATATGAATATTTCGTATCTTTTTCTGCTTATTTGCCTTTAATTTCGATGCGGTCCAAAATCCCCTGCACGCCTACATTGCGGTGAGTTAAATACATGCGACACACATCACTGACAAATTCCTTTTCTACGCCTAGCTTGGAAGCAATCTTTCCAATACTGACACCCTTGTCAATTAGGTGCATTATCTTTTTAACGGTATCATGCATCTCTACGTTCTTTTGATTACTTTTATCCGTATTCTCGGTCTGTGATGCAGATGATTCTTCAAGTGTTTTCGCATTTTCTCCTGCTTTATACAGTTCACCTCCGGAACAATCCAATAATGCCGTTTTAGCATGCCCATAATAAATCCGTTTGGGGTTCGCGGCGAAAATCTTCTTCCAGCTTTCCTGCACATCAACCTCATCATGAGCATCCAATTCATACAAAGGATACAAATCTCCTACAAACACATCCCCGGAGTCCAGTACCAGGGATATGCTGTCATCACTGTGTCCTGGTGTTGGAATGATACATCCATCAATCCCTAATTCCGCCAAAAATTCTCTACTTCCCTCAAACGAAATCACTTTTACCTTATCTTCATCAATTGGTGTAAAAGAGAATCTTTTATCCCGTTCAAATACATAATCCGCATCATGAATATGTCCCACCTGGCTTTCCATAATCACAATGGTCACGCCCTGCTTCTCCAGCTCTCCCGCAATCCCCATGTGGTCCGGATGAAAGTGTGAAATCAACAGATACTTAATATCAGAAAGTTTAATATTTTGCTCACCCAACACCTTGCACATCTTCATAAAAGTGCCTGCCCAACCGGTATCGAACATTAACATAGCTTTCGCGCCGGAAACAATATATGTATTTGTATTATCATAATGTAATTCGTGAATCATGCTTTTTACCATTTCTAATCAATTTATTATGTCATTTTTAATCATATGTTTTTATTTGACGCGCGTCAAATATTTTATCGTTCAGTAAACCTAATATTCTCTTCAAATTCTAAAATATAGGGTTCACAAACAACTGTTTTTCGCCGATATATATTACGTAACATGGAGGTATCTTTATTCTCATCGGATAGTCAGCGTGATATTCCTTAAAAAATACACCGGCATTTCCGAATACGGCACGGAGGCCAAATACTATGAAAATAGAAGAAGCAAGACAGATTTATAATACCCAAATCAGGCAATACAATGAACATAAGTGGGCACTTTCGCAACAAAGAGAAAAGTTGAAAAAGAATATGGAGCTTTCCATCGGTGATAAAGATCAAAATGAAAAAGAAGCCGTCAAACTGGATTTAACCATTCAGGCTCTGGATGAGAAGCAAAGCGAATATCGGGAATACATGGCAAAACTCATGGAGCAATGGAGTTCTACCGCAGATATGGTTTCTTCCATGCAACAGGGTGAAGCTATAGGCGATGCCATGGAAGACTTAACGAAAATCATGGAAGTGGCGCGACGCATCATGAACGGCGATATTGTTCCCGCCTCAGATGAACGAAAACTCATGGAATTTAGCGAGGAGCTTTATCAGGCTGCTAAAAACATTGCCGCCATGAAAGAAAATCAGAAAAAAGAAGAACACGAATCTTTATGGGAAGATGAGGAACCCAAAGAATATGATGATCCTATAGACGTTGCTAACAACACCGAGGCGTTTGCGGATGGTCCCGCAGTTGTTTCCGTGGAAGAGACCGTAGCATCCGTGGAGATGCCTTCTGAATAAGTATTCTGTTAGATTAATATATAAAAGACTGTGGCATTTAAGCAGCTGAGGGCTTACTGGCACAGTCTTTTAAATATTGCTTTTTATTTACAAGGCAAACTCACACTCCCAATATCCTTTAATCGGCAAGTCCTGTTCAGCTTTAGCAGTGCCCACAAATTCTGTGATAATCAGTGTGTAGCTTCCGCTCTCCAACTCGTCCAAAGGAAGCTCTACACTTACTTTTCCATCTGTAATCCCAACCGCTTCGGAACGAATACCTTCCACAATAATATCACCTTTTGCATCAACAATGTGGTACATCTGTACACCAAAGCCATCCAGGAATGCATAGGGTGCATCCCCTGCTTTTAACAGAACCGCATCCACGACCAAACTGTCACCGCTTACCGTAGCACTCACTTCAATCTCTTCTGTCGCCTGCTCATAGGTTGTACCCACGACGGCTCCATCCCAACGGGTTACATCCGCAAAGAAGCCATCCAGTTTGCCGCTTGTAGCCATAACTGTAATTCCGCCAAGACCTAAACATAAGGTGACTGCTGCAGCAACCGTAGCGATACGAGTCCACTTTCTTCCGCTACTTTTTCTTGTTTTTTGTTTATTTGTATCTGCTGCTATATTTTTCGCCATAAAATCATTCTCCTTTTCTTCCGCCACTGCATTTCTGCAATTTTCCAATATACGCGCCCGCATTGCAGGAGGCATCTTAATTTCTTTTATCTCTTCTTTTAAAAGGTTTCTTTCCATCCTACATATACTCCTTTCGATAGACTTCCTTAAGCAACTTACGCCCTTTCTGAAGCCGCATTTTCACGGCAGAGGGGGTTTTGCCAATCATGCGGGCGATATCTTTTACGGGATATTCCTCTACATAATGCAGAATCAACACCAGCCTGAATTTCTCCGGCAGGGTCATAAGGGCATCCAAAATACCGCTGTTTTCACCGTCACGGCTTTTATATTCATAAATATCCGTATCTTCCGCCAAGGGGTGCTTTGCGCGAAATCGCAGCATATCCTTGCATTGATTACCCGCCACCGTAAGAAGCCACGCCTTCCTGTGTTCCTCATCCGTGAATGTAGGGGCTTTACGGTAGTATTTCAGCATTACTTCCTGCAAAGCATCTTCCGCATCCGCGCTGTTTCCAAGCATTACGATGCACAATCGAAAAAGCATATTGCCGTAGGTATTCATTACCTGCTCCAAATCATCGGCCGGCCACGCCAATGTCTGTTTCATACTCCCTACCTCCTTTCACCTATAACACGTATGAGGGGCGTGTTTGGTCAATTATACTATAAAAAAATTACGTAAACGTGTAACCTTTTGCAAACGTAAAACACCGCTCTTTCGAGCGGTGTTTTGTCTTATGTATTTGTAGAAATTTACTTATACGTAATCATTCTTACTGATATCGGTTACTGATTACCTGAAAAGTAACGGTACAACGCAATACTCAATCGATTTTCAAGCTTTTTTACGCAGTCTCAATACTGTCAGCCTTCGCCAAACCGTATTTTTCAACGGCGGCTTCACGCATCTTGTATTTTAAAATCTTACCTGCTGCGTTCATGGGGAATCCATCAACGATATCAACGTACTTAGGCACTTTATGCTTTGCCATGTTGGCACGTACATAATCCTTGATTTCCTGCTCAGTTAAGGTTTCGCCGTCCTTAGGCACAACGCAAGCCATAATTTCTTCACCCAGCTGCTCATCGGGAACACCAATAACCTGAACGTCTTTTACCTTTTCGTGGGTATAGATGAATTCCTCGATTTCCTTCGGGTAAATATTTTCACCACCACGGATAATCATATCTTTCAAACGGCCTGTAATACGGAAGTTTCCTTCGGGAGTTCTGCAAGCAAGGTCACCGGTATGTAACCATCCGTCCTTGTCGATTGCAGCAGCGGTTGCCTGAGGCATTTTATAATAACCCTTCATAATGTTATAACCGCGGGCAACGAATTCACCGTTTTCGCCATCGGGAAGTTCTTCACCGGTCTCGGGATCAACGATTTTACACTCAATACCGGGAAGAGGTCCGCCTACGGTACCTACACGAACCTCTAAAGGATCATCGGTACTGCTCATGGTACATCCGGGAGAAGCCTCGGTCTGCCCGTAAACGATAGTGATTTCCTTCATATTCATTTTATCAACTACGTCCTGCATAACGGAGATGGGGCAAGGGCTGCCTGCCATGATACCGGTACGCATATAAGAGAAGTCTGTTTTCTCGAAATCTTCATGCTCAAGCATAGCGATGAACATAGTAGGAACACCATGGAAACAGGTAATTCTTTCCTGATTAATACATGCCAAAGCAGGCTTGGTTGAGAAGTAGGGTATGGGTGATAAAGTTACTCCATGGGTCATGGATGCGGTCATGGCAAGTACCATACCGAAGCAGTGGAACATGGGAACCTGAATCATCATACGGTCTGCGGTAGACAAATCCATTCTGTCACCGATACATTTACCGTTATTTACTACGTTATAATGTGTAAGCATTACACCCTTAGGGAAACCTGTGGTTCCTGAGGTGTACTGCATGTTACATACATCATGCTTATCAACCAAAGATGCACGACGATATACTTCTTCAATAGGCACATTGTCAGCCAGAGCCAGCGCATCACTCCAGGTTAAGCATCCGGGCTGCTTAGAGGTTACGTTGATTACGTGACGTAAGAAGGGTAATCTCTTACAGTGTAATGCTTTTCCGGGCACGTTAGTTGCCAATTCCGGGCACAATTCCTGAATAATCTGTGCATAATTAGAATCTCTGTATCCATCAATTAAAATCAATGTATGTGTATCTGAGTTACGAAGCAGATATTCAGCCTCGTGAATCTTATACGCGGTATTCATGGTAACCAAAACAGCACCAATCTTGGTACAAGCCCAGAATGCAATATACCATTGAGGTACGTTGGTTGCCCACACTGCTACGTGAGTACCGGACTTAACGCCCAACGCAATCAAAGAACGTGCAAACTGGTCTACATCATCACGGAATTCAGAATATGTTCTGGTATAATCCAAAGTTGTATAACGGAAAGCATACTGATCGGGGAACTCTTCTACCATACGGTCAAGTACCTGAGGGAAAGTTTTATCAATAATTTCTTCCTTCTTCCATACAAACTGACCGGTTCCTCTTTTATTACGATACAAAGTCTTACCTACTACAATTGCTTCCTTCTGGTACTGGCTCATATAGTTTACGAAATGAGGAAATACAATACCTGCATCTCCCAATTCCTCCAGCCAAGCAGGAATCCATTCAAAAGAAACATATCCTTCATAGTTAACAGACTGTAAAGCCAGCATTAACTCATCAATAGGTAAGGTTCCTTCGCCCATTAAAGAGTATTCAATATTGCCATCAACCACTTCAGAATCCTTAATATGTACGTGTTTTACGTATGCACCCAAGTTCTGGATAGTCTTTTCCGGTGTTTCATCACCGTAACGTACCGTATGGTGAATATCCCACAATGCAGCCACATTATCACGGGCAAATACGTTTAAAACGTTGCGGAGACGCTCTGTATCGGTATAAGGACCAACGGTTTCAATCAAAATAGAAATGCCGTTGTTGTCTGCTTCACGATAGGTTCTCTTGATACATTCGATGACTGCATCATCGTTTACTTCTTTGTCGGTAGAATGCTTTCCTGCGCGGATACGGATACAGGGGCATTTTACGATTTTCGCAATCTTAATATATTCTTCGATTTCAGCAACGTTTTCTTCAATCTTGGTTTCATCGGATACATCACAGGTGGTATCCAAGCAGGGGATGGTTAATTCCATCTGTGCTAACTTATGTGCTGTCTCTACAATATTTTCACTGTTAAAAGGGCGGTTTTTGCCGGAGAATACTTCTTTTTTCACATCATGGATTTCGATGCCGTCGAACTGCAAATCCTTGGCAGTTACATAAAAGTCTGTCCAGTGAAAA
>CAZYVY010000037.1:13325-20396 GCA_964651555.1 uncultured Lachnospiraceae bacterium
CTCCTATTCTTATCCGTTTTCGGATAATTCTATTCTTAATTATTCTTCTTTTTATCCGAAAACGGATTACAATTTACTGATTAGCATTTTGCTCTTCGTAAACAATCTTGTTCAATGCGTTTACGTATGCGCGGATGCTTGCACCGATGATATCCGTTGAAATACCATTGCCGGAGTATACCTTATTGCCTACACGGATTTTAACAAATGCAGAACCTACCGCTTCACTACCTTCGGTTACGGACTGAATCTGGAAATCTTCCAAATCGTAGTGGTGACCAACAATCATTTCAATTGCAAGCAATGCAGCTTCAATAGGGCCGTCTCCTGAGCTTAAGCCCTTCATGGGAGTACCCTTCTTATCCAAAGTAACCTGTGCGGTGGGCGTAATGATGTTACCACTGTTGATTACATAATCTACTAACTGATATGTGGGAGGAACCTGAAGTGCTGCAGTTGCGATGATTGCTTCCAATTCCTTGGCACCTACAGGCTTCTTCGCAGATACACGCTTGAACTCCTTGAATACCTTAGCGTTATCATCATCAGAAAGTTCATAACCCAATTTCTTAACTGCCTTGATTACGGCTGCGATATCTGCCTGAGCAGTCAGGTTCACATCTTCATGTGTATCATTTCCGGTAGTATCACCAAACGGTGTCTTTCCGGTTTTCTTACTACTGTCAAGCCATGTCATCTGACGAACCGCTCTTGCAAGCTCGCCCTGAGACACACCACATTCAACACCCATCGCATCACCCTTCATGGTTACGGTATGTACCACGGTTTCCAATGAAGGTGTCGCATTACCGATTAAGCTTGCTTTTACCTGACTTACACCGGCCTGTGTTGCCGCGAAAACATTGGCATTTGCTACATTTAATTCATCTGAGCAGGTTGCAGAGATTACTACATTCTCCATTACCGCCACGTTTGTCTTAATTTCTTCCACAAATTTCTTAAACTCTTCAGGGAACATTACACCTGCAGTATCACAAATATCAATGGTGGTCGCTCCGTTTTCAATTGCTGCTTCAATAACCTGACACAAGAACGGCATTTCACTTCTGGTAGCATCCTGTGCAGAAAATTCAATATCCTTACATAAACTCTTTGCATATGCCACGGTTTCTTTTACCGCTTCCAAAACCTTTGCCGGCTTCTTTCCACAGATGAATTCCATCTGAACTGCAGAAGTAGGTGCACAAATACGGATTCTGGGGTTAGCTGCATTTGAAACAGCTTCCCACGCTTTATCTACTTCTTCTTTCTCAATTCCTGCACCTACGGATAAAATACTTTCTTTTATCATGGGGGCAAGAGATTTTACCAATAGTGCATCTGTTTTATCCTTGGCCACATTAGGCATCTCGATAATATCTACACCTCTCTTTTCGAGTTGCTTGGCAACCTCCATCTTTTCTTTAAAGCTCATGGAAAATTCTGCTTTTTCCGAACTTTCTCTGATTGTTACGTCTGCAATACTGATTTTCTTCATTTTCTTGTCCTCTCTTTTTATCATTTTAACTAAAGCCCTATTGGGGTATCATCAGCGTTTCGATTTGTCAAGCAAATTCCCTCTGATTAGCGGTCGGCATATGTCCGCCTATATAAGTACCTCTTTCCTCTCGTTTCGACGTCATAACAAAAAATCCCCGGAATCCTTCTGGATTCCAGGGACGATAAATCTACCGCGGTACCACCCAATTTACTGTGTCTACAGTCGCTCATTACGAATACCATCATATCCGCAGCCTTGGTAACGGGGCTTGCCGGAATTCTTTACTTAAGCCAAAAGGGTTCGAGAATTCTGCTCCGGAGTGAGACTGTATTCGCTCTTAAGTATCGGCTCACATCAACCGCCGACTTTCTGAAACCGCCAAACGACACATAATTCCTTCATCGCATTTAAACAATATAACATTACTGCTTGTTATCTTAAAAAATTTTTCAACAATTGTCAATAACCTATTGTAAAAATAAATCAATTTTTTCTATTCAATACTCTTTAATGCTTCTACCGGATCAATTTCATTCAGGAAGCGGTCGGTAATGATATTTACCACAATTGCAAATAAAAATGCCATAGCCCCGGAATATACATAACTGATGGGGTAAATCACCGTATCAAAGAAAATGGAAGGCATGTTTAATGCACCGGTCAACAGACTTCCCAAAAACGCTCCCACCGGCAAGCCCAAAAGAATTCCTGCACCGGTTAAAATCATGGTTTCTTTGTTCACATACAAATGTACTTCTTTGTCATAAAATCCCAAGACCTTGATTGTCGCAAGCTCTCTTTCTCTTTCCGAGATGTTTGTGGTGGACAAGGTAAACAATACCGTAAACGCAAGACCTGCTGCCATAAAAATAATTAAATATACCACCATATTGATAATAAAAAATGCCGATGTAAACTCTTCCTGCATCTCCTCCATGCTGCTTGCGGACAAAATACCTTCCTGTCCCTCCAAATCTTCCGCATACTGTACCGGATTCTCACAAGCTTCGGAAAAATGCGCCAATAATGCATTTGCTTCATATTCTCCAAATAACGTTTCGTAAGTTCCCTGCGTCATAAAAACATTATTTCCAAGATAATTACGTACAATACCACTAACCTTTACCTCTGCACGTTTTAAGGTTAAATCCTGCAAGGTAATCACATCTTCCGAATCAAATCCTAAAACATTTGACGCATTTACCGTAACAAGCACATCCCCTTCTTTTAAGGAAATCGTCTCATTATCCATGGTTTCCAAATGAATATAAGGCTCTATGGATTCTCCTTCCGGTACCACATAAAGTTGAACCTTCTCTTCCCTACCGTCAGCATTGATTATTTTTACGGTATCCAGTCTCACATTAATGTAATCCCTAATCGCCTCATCATCTTTCACGCAAGACAACAACTCTTCATTGTCCTCTGCCACTGCCATTAAATCATATTGATATGTAGTTTCATACTGTCTGGGCAACAATTCCGATACCGTATCATAGACCGCAAAAGCGCAAACCAACAACGCAGTACATCCCATAATACCTGCCACAGTCATAAAAAGTCTTCTCTTGTAGCGGAACAAATTACGGGCAGTCACTTTATTTAAGAAGGAAATTCGCTTCCACAAGGGCTTAATATATTCGATAAAAATACGTGCTCCGGCTCTGGGTGCCTTGGGGCGCATCAATGCTGCCGGCGTGTTTTTCAGTTCTGCACGGCACGCAAAATACGTTGCTGTACTAATAGCAACAACAAACAATACAATACCGCCGATTCCGTATACAAAATCAAAAGTAAACAAATACTTCGGCAAACTGTACATTACTCTAAATACAATAAAAAGAATCTCCGGTAACACAACATATCCTAATACATCGCCAATAATGCTTCCGAGAAAACTTGCCCAAAATGCATATATCATATATTTTTTACGGATTTCACCATCCGTAAAACCAAGTGCTTTATAGGTTCCGATTAAGCCTCTGTCTTCTTCTACCATTCTTGCAACCGTGGTAAGACTGATTAACACCGCAACCAAAAGAAACACAACGGGAAATACCGTTCCTACCGATTCGATACAGTCTGCATCCGTTTTAACATTACCGTAACCTCCCAGAGACATTCGATCCTGCACATACCACTGGGTAAATTCAATGTCTTCCACCTCTTTGATTGCATCTGCAATTTCCTTTTCAACCTCTGCCTTGCCTTCTTCGTAATCAGCAAGCCCTTCCAGATATTCTTCTTCTCCCTCTGCCAGTTCTTCTTTGGCTTCAAGAATTTCCGCTTCTGCCTCTTCCAGTTTTGCATAAACCTCTTCTTCATTCTCGGCAATTTGTATCTCAGCACCGCTCAATGCTGCCAGCTGCTGGTTCAGGTAAGGATTTCCCTGACCATATAGGTCCATTGTTGCCTGAATTTCCTCTCTGCCAAGACGGATTTCTTCTCTGGCTGCAGCAAACTGTGCATCTGCTTCATCACGGGCATCCTGTAATTCAGCTACAGCTTTTTCCAGCTCTTTTTTCGCATCCTCTATCTCAATACGGGCATCCTCCAGTTCAGCCCAGGCCTCTGCCAGTTCTTCCTCTGCTTCTGCCTTTGCCTCTTCAATTTCCTCATAAGCTTCCAATGTGATTTCGTTATATCTGGCTTCTTCCCTGACCGGTTTTACTTCCTCCTCAATAGCGGTAACCACTTCTTCCACCGCCTGTTCATATTCTTCGGAGTAGCATAAAAAATCATCCGTATTTTCCAATGTCAGATATGCAACCGTATAGACCTCATCCTCCATGGCCGCTTTTGTTGCAACAAAAACGTAATCCGTGGCAGAAGTAGAACGAAATGCCACCGCACCATGCTCACTGTTTATATCCAATGTATCCAGAATGACACCACTGATTATAAATTCCCCCTCATCCTTAATGAGAAAAGAATCGCCTACCGCCTTTCCGCTTTCCGTTAAAAACTTTTCCGTAACCGCAATTTCATTATCTTTTTCAGGTAGTTTTCCTTGGCTAATCTGATACTGATTGATACCCAATTCACTAAGACTGCGCATTTCCGCACTATACAATTTATCATTATTTTCTGTATAAACCGTTTTGGTATAGCCGCCTTCTGCTGCATCTACCCCACTTACCCCGGCAAGCGCTTCAATATCATCATCCGTAATTCCCAGTGTGGATAATACACTGATATCATATAAATTCTGCGCATCAAAAAAAGCGTCCGCACTGTACCTTAAATCCACACAACTTGCCCGGATTCCTGTTAACATGGTAACACCCAAAGCTGCAATCACCGCAATGGATACAAAACGCTTTTTACCTTTTTTTATGGAACGATAAATATCTTTATCAAATGCTTTCTTCATGTCCTTAACCCTGTTTTACCACTCAATTTCTGAAATAGGTGTAGGATTTTCGTTATAGGTAATCTCTACCACCTTACCACTTTTAAAACGAATCAGCCTGTCTGCCATAGGAGCCAGTGCCGAGTTATGGGTAATCAGTAAAACCGTTATATTCTCTTTCCTGCAAGTATCCTGTAATAATTGTAAAATCTGCTTTCCCGTATTGTAATCCAATGCACCGGTAGGCTCATCACACAATAAAAGCTTGGGATTTTTGGCTATGGCGCGAGCAATGGATACTCTCTGCTGTTCTCCTCCGGATAATTGTGCCGGGAAGTTCCCCATACGCTCCGAAAGCCCTACCTTCTCCAAAGTTTCCGTTGCATCTAAAGCATTTTTACAGACCTGTACCGCCAACTCTACATTTTCCAATGCAGTTAAATTGGGCACGAGATTATAAAACTGAAATACGAATCCGATATCGCTTCTTCTGTACTCTACCAGTTTCTTCTTATTAAATTCCGCAATATTTCTTCCGTCTACAATAATTTCACCTGCGGTAGCGGTATCCATTCCTCCCAGAATATTCAATGCCGTTGTTTTTCCCGCACCTGAAGTTCCCAAAATAACTGCCAATTCACCTTTTTCCACGGTAAAAGATGCATCATCCAGAGCACGGATGACAGTTTCTCCGGTCTTATATTCTTTTGATACATGATTAAATTCAATATATGCCATAACTTTTCCTCTTACCAATAATACCTTTTAGGACTATAGGCTAAGCAACTTCCATATTCCCTATTTTTCAATAATCGTCAGATACTCCGTCTCTATTCTCTTATAACCGGAAAATTCTTCCTCAATCCAATCCAGCATAATCCGGTTCTGTTCACTGTAGTTATAGACCGGATTGGTTGCAAAACCTTTATCAATAATCACAACATCCGGCTTCCGTTCCGGATATTCCTCATAATATTTCAGGAACATTTCATTAAATACTGCTGTTCCCTGTACGGAAGGCGTTGCCAAATCCGCACCGGAAACCATATAATATATGTTCTCACAACCAAAATAGAGCAAGGTGTCATCCTCTTCCACATAAGTTTCAATCAAAGGAATATTTTCATTATACTGTTTAGCCAAGTCCTCCTGAATAAGAAGTCCGGCTGCGGGTCCTTCTTTTACCCATGCCATATTCATGCGGAGGGTTACCGGCATACAACCTGTCACCCGAACCAGTATCAATTTACAAACCACCAAGCCAAGAATAAATGAAACCATAACCAGATAGCCTACCGCTTTAACAACTACATCCTGATTATATTTTTCTTTTATTAACGTAGCTACAATAAAGAATCCTGCCATAACCGCAATATAAATCCGCGCCATCGCAACTTCCAAAGACATATTGGTAACCAAAGCCGAAGCCACCACTCCCACAATACCGGGCATTACGCCAAACCAGAAATATGCAGAAGTCTTGCGGATGCACAGGAAAAATCCTACAACCCCTACCAGCACGGCCACCATATAACGGAAATACAAAAAGAACTGGTTTTTATCGGCAAATAAAGATAAAAGAATGTGTTTCCCCACATAAATTCCAAGCCAAAACAGAAGAAAAATCAGGAGATAGCGGCACACAACCTCTTTGACTCTTTTATCCTTTTTAAAAGGTTTTTTACACAAGATTTCCCCTACGAAAACCAACGCCGTTGCACCTATTGCAGCAGGAGAGTACATAAACATCTGCTTTATAAAATGAAACAGTTCACTACTATAATTAGAAAATTTTTGTGATAAATCTGTGGAGTGGGACTCGTCCATAAAAATATAAGACACATATTTTAAAAATTCATCCACAGACATGTATGTGCCCAGATAAACCAGAAATATCACACCAATCAGGACCGTTGTCCCGGTAAAAATAAACACACTGCGCCATTTTTCTTTGGCACTTCTTCCTTGCAGTGCCAAAAGTGCCAATGCATATACAGGATACAAAAGTATCATGGTAGGATATGTCATCATTGCCATAAAAAGTGCTGCACCGGATAAAACAAGCCACTTATCCTCCCTGCGCCACTTCCAAAACCTAAGTTCCTTTTTCTTTTCGCTATTCCCTGCGGTTTCGGTTGCCGGAACAGCAGTCTTTTCATGCCATGTAAGCAAAGCAAGAAATATAATACAAACCGCCCAATACTGCATAATTTCAAAC
>CAZYVY010000038.1:0-19839 GCA_964651555.1 uncultured Lachnospiraceae bacterium
GTGCATCTTTGGATATTGCAACAGATCCCTGGGGTATCAAGGTAAATCGTGTTGAGTTAAAGAACATTATGCCTCCCGCAGCTATCCAGGATGCAATGGAGAAGCAGATGAAGGCAGAGCGTGAACGTCGTGAAGCCGTAACCAAGGCAGAAGGTGAGAAGAAAGCAGCCATCCTTGAAGCAGAGGGTAAAAAAGCTGCAGCAATCCTCGAGGCAGAGGCAGAGAAACAGTCTGCAATTCTTCGTGCGGAAGCTGAAAAAGAGAAGAAGATTAAAGAGGCTGAAGGTCAGGCTGAGGCAATTATGAAGGTGCAGCAGGCCAATGCAGAAGGTATCCGCATGATTCGTGAAGCAGGTGCAGATGAAGCAGTTCTTAAGATTAAGAGTCTTGAAGCATTTGCGGCAGCTGCCAACGGAAATGCCACCAAGATTATTATTCCTTCCGAGATTCAGGGAATTGCAGGTCTTGCGGCAAGTGCAAAAGAAATTTTGGATAAATAGGAGGAAAATAAAATGAGCGTACAGTTAAAAGGTCGCGATTTTTTAACCTTAAAAGATTTTACAGCGGAGGAAATTGAATATTTCTTAAAGTTATCCGCAGAGTTAAAAGAGAAAAAGAAGAAGGGCATTCCTATGGATGTCCTTCGTGGAAAAAATATTGTTTTAATTTTTGAGAAGACCAGCACCAGAACCAGATGTTCTTTTGAAGTAGCAGCATTTGATTTGGGTATGGGCGTTACTTATCTGGATCCTTCTGTAAGCCAGATTGGCAAGAAGGAGAGTATTGCGGATACCGCAAGAGTACTTAGCCGTATGTATGATGGTATTGAATATCGCGGATACGGACAGTCTATCGTGGAAGAGCTTGCAAGGTGTTCCGACGTGCCTGTATGGAACGGATTAACCAATGAATATCATCCTACGCAGATGTTGGCAGATATGTTGACGATTCAGGAACAGTTGGGCCGTTTAAAAGGTGTAAAGTTAACTTATATGGGTGATGCGCGTTACAACATGGGTAACTCCCTGATGATTGCCTGTGCAAAGATGGGTATGCATTTTACCGCCTGTGCACCCAAGAGATATTTTCCGGATGAAGCATTGATTAAGCAGTGTGAGGAATATGCAAAGGAAAGTGGTGCAACCTTACGTTTCACGGAAGATGTGGAAGAAGGAACCAAGGATGTGGATGTTATTTACACTGATGTATGGGTATCCATGGGTGAGCCCGATAATGTATGGGTAGAACGTATTAAAGACTTAACGCCTTACAGGGTAACCATGGATGTAATGAAGAATGCCGGAGAGAATGCAATCTTTTTGCATTGTCTGCCTTCTTATCATGACCATAAAACCACCATCGGTAAGGAAATCGGTGAAAAGTATGGCTTGAGTGAGCTGGAAGTAACCGATGAAGTATTTGAGTCATCCTACTCCCGCGTCTTTGAGGAAGCGGAAAACAGAATGCACACCATTAAAGCCATGATGGCGGCAACACTGGGGGCGTTTGAAAATGAATGATGACAGAATTGTGCTTTGCGGAGCCAATGCTTATGAGCAAAAATATTTTTTAAATGAAAAGTTTGCCAACCTTCCTCAGGCAGTAAAAGACGAATTACAGATTATCTGTGTTCTTTTTACGGAAGAAGTAGGCGGGATTTTTACCATGATTTTTGAGGAGGACGGAAGTCTTTCCTTAGAAACGGATGCGGATGAAGCAGATATTTATTATGATGAAATTTCCAGTGGCCTTCTGATTCAGGAAATCAGAAGAGCCAGACAGGATTTTTTTGAATCACTCCGTGTTTACTATCGCGTTTTTGTGAAAGGCGAATCGGTAGAAGAGATGCTGAAAGAGGTAGAATAATAAGAAAAGAGGTAAGAATATGCTTCTGGTGGTGGACGTAGGAAATACCAATACCAACTTTGGTGTATATGATGGAGAGCAACTTTTAATTAAATTCAAATTGATGTCCAAATTAGAGAGAACTTCTGATGAATTCGGTATGTCGATTTGTGATTTGCTGAAATTAAATAATATTGATAAAAAGAAAATCGAAGGAGCTATTATTGCCAGTGTTGTGCCTAACGTGATGCATGCCCTTATAGGTGCAATAGAGCGTTATATCGGAACCAAGCCTTTGATTGTAGGTCCGGGAATTAAAACAGGTATTAAAATCATTACCGAGAATCCCCGTGAAGTAGGTGCGGACCGTATTGTAGATGCCGTTGCTGCTTACGAAAAGTATGGCGGTCCGGTTTTGGTTATGGATTTTGGAACGGCAACCACATATGATTTGGTAACGGCAGACGGCTCTTTTGCGGCAGGTATTACCGCGCCGGGTATTAAAATTTCTGCAAGAGCCCTGTGGGAAGATACAGCAAAACTTCCCAAGATTGAAATTAAGAAGCCGGCATCGATTTTGGCGCAGGAAACCATCAGCAGTATGCAGGCCGGACTTGTGTACGGACAGATTGGTCAGACAGAGTATATCGTTAAGAAGGTAAAAGAAGAAAGCGGATTGTCTGATTTGAAAGTTGTGGCTACCGGTGGACTCGGAAGTATCATCAGCGATGAAACCGACGCTATTGATGTATATGACAGACAGTTGACACTAGAGGGTTTACGTCTGATTTATGAAAAGAATCAAAAAAGCGGAGGAAAGAAATAAGTGAGCACCTTGAAAATTGGAGAGGTCGAACTGAATAATCCTTATATCTTGGCGCCGATGGCAGGGGTAACAGACCTGCCATTTCGTGTTTTATGCAGCGAAATGGGTGCAGGCATGAACTGTATGGAAATGGTGAGTGCCAAGGCAATTACCTATAACAACAAAGCAACCTGGGATATGATGAGGATTGATCCGCGGGAGACCTGCGTATCCCTGCAGTTGTTCGGTTCGGAACCCGAGGTGATGGCAGAGGCGGCAAAGCGCATTGAGGAACTGCCTTTTCAGATTATGGATATCAATATGGGCTGCCCTGTGCCGAAAGTGGTTAACAACGGCGAAGGTAGTGCCCTGATGAAAAATCCCCTTCTGGTCGGTGAGATTGTAGAGGCAGTTGCAGGTGCCATCAAGAAACCCCTTACGGTAAAAATCCGTGCCGGTTTCGATGAAGAAAACATCAATGCAGTAGAGATTGCCCGTATTGCACAGGAAAGCGGTGCGGCAGCGGTGGCGGTCCACGGCAGAACCAGGCAGCAGTTTTATTCCGGAACCGCGGATTGGGAAATTATAGCCCGGGTAAAAGATGCTTTGAGCATTCCGGTTATTGGAAATGGTGACGTGATTGACGGACCTTCGGCAGAACGCTTGATGAAAGAAACAGGCTGTGACGGTATTATGATTGGCCGGGCTGCCAGAGGAAATCCTTGGATTTTTGCGAATATTCTTCGATATTTCGAGACCGGGGAAGTGATTGGAAAGCCATCCTTGGAAGAAATGCAGCAGATGATTTTGCGTCACAGTAAAATGCTCGTGGAGTGTAAGGGAGAATATACCGCCGTCCGTGAAATGCGCCAGCATGTAGCCTGGTATACCAGCGGCTATCATAATTCAGCGGCATTGAGAAGAAGGATTAATGAGGCGGAAAGTATGGAGGAATTGGCGCGGATGGTGGCAGGTGCAGAGGAAGCAGACAGCATACGTAAAAAAGAGGATATCTAATTATCCTTGCAAGTTCCTTAGGGATTCATATATAATAAGATAGATTTTTACAATGCGGTTGTGTACAGATTAATTTTATAAGGAGAATGATGATGAACAGCGAAATCAGAGATATTAACTTGGCTGAAAGCGGCGAACGTAAAATAGAGTGGGTGAAAAGAAATTGTGATCTTTTGAGAATGTTGGAGGAGGAGTTTTCTAAGACCAAGCCTTTTGCAGGAAAAAAAGTAGCTCTTTCCGTACATCTTGAAGCAAAAACAGCTTACTTGTGTAAGGTATTGGCGGCAGGCGGAGCAGAAATGTACGTGACAGGTTCCAATCCCTTGTCAACTCAGGATGATGTGGCAGCTGCTTTGGTAGCGGCAGGTCTTGAAGTGCATGCATGGTATGATGCAACCGAGGAGGAATACAATCATCATATCCGCAAGGTGCTTGAAGTTGGTCCGAACATTATTATTGACGATGGCGGGGATTTGGTTCATATGATGCATACGGAGTTTCGTGATTTAATTCCGAATGTTATAGGTGGATGTGAAGAAACCACTACCGGTATTATCCGTTTGGAAGCGATGAATGCAGCCGGAGAGTTAATGTTCCCTATGGTTAAGGTTAACAATGCCGATTGTAAGCATTTATTTGATAACCGTTATGGTACCGGTCAGTCGGTGTGGGACGGAATCAATCGTACAACCAATTTAATTGTTGCCGGAAAGACGGTAGTTGTTGCAGGTTACGGATGGTGTGGTAAGGGTACTGCAATGCGTGCCAAAGGCTTAGGTGCTAAGGTTGTGGTAACGGAAATAGATCCGATTAAAGCAATTGAGGCTGTTATGGACGGTTTTGAGGTTATGCCCATGAATGAAGCTGCTAAGATTGGTGACTTCTTCGTAACCGTAACCGGATGTAATAAGGTAATTGATGAAAATGATTTTGCAGTAATGAAGGACGGAGCTATTCTTTGTAATGCCGGCCATTTTGACTGTGAAATTGATATGGCAAGGCTAAAAGAAATTGCCGTGGAAAAGAAAGAAATGCGCAAGAACATTATGGGTTATAAACTTCCTACCGGTCAGTGGATTTTCATTTTGGCAGAGGGGCGTCTGGTAAATCTGGCCGCTGGTGACGGACATCCTGCAGAGATTATGGATATGAGCTTTGCGATTCAGGCTTTATCGGCCAAATATCTGGTTGAGCATGCGGATGAATTAAATTCCAAACTGATTGATGTTCCTAAGGAAGTTGATAATAATGTTGCAGAAAGAAAGCTTGCTTTCTTGGGAAAAGAAATTGATGTTCTTACAGAAGAACAGGTTGCTTATTTGAATTCGTAGCAGAAATGAAGATGTCTTAGTTATACTATAACAAAAAGATTAGAAACCTTCCAAGTTACCTTAAAATAAGGGATTTTCCCTGATTACGGTTGACAAGGAAGGTTTTTACATGCTAGTATGTTAGTGCTTTATCAGAGAAAAGTAAAAATATATGGAGGAATCTATCATGAAAAAAATTGTTTCGCTTTTATTGGCAACACTTATGATTGCAACCTTATTGGTTGGATGTGGTTCACAGAAAGAAGACTGGGCTTACATCGAAGATAAGGGAACTCTTGTAATCGGTATTACCCTTTACGAGCCCATGAACTACTATGATGAAAATGGTAACTTGACCGGATTCGATACTGAATTTGCTTTGGCAGTTTGTGAAAAACTTGGTGTGGAAGCTGAATTCCAGATAATTGAATGGGATCAGAAGGAATTTGAATTGCAGTCTAAGAGTATTGACTGTATCTGGAACGGACTTACCGTTACTGAAGAAAGAAAAGAAGATATGGCATTCTCTACTTCTTATGTAGAAAACAAGCAGGTTGTTGTTATTCAGGCTGCAAATGCAGATACATATGCGTCTATCGCAGACCTTACTGATATTACCATTTGTGCTGAAAGCGGTTCAGCAGGACAGAGCGCTATTGAAGGAGATGCAACTCTTGCATCAAATGAATTCATTGGCGTATCTGCACAGAAGGATGGACTTCTTGAAGTTAAATCAGGAACTTGTCAGGCATGTGTACTTGACTATGTTCTTGCAAGAGCGGTAATTACAGAAGAAACAGATTACAATGATCTTATGATTATTGAGAGCATTGAACTTGCCAAGGAAGAATATGCAATCGGTTTACGTCTTGAAGATGTGGAAACATTGGAAAAGATTAACGGCGCAATTGCTGAACTTATGGCAGACGGTACTATGGAAGCACTTGGTGAAAAGTATGGTGTAAACGTAGTTTACTAAGATTGATAATAGTACAGGAAGAATGAAAAAGGGCAAGTACGCTTGCCCTTTTGTTATCTGCGACAGATAACTGCAGGGCCTTTTGGGAAATGCGGATATTGTGAAAGCAGAAGATAAAAGGAGTTCGAAATGACATTTTGGGAAGTTACACTACAATTACTGGACGGTTTTAAGGTTACCTTAATTCTGTTTCTTATCACTTTATTAGGATCATTGCCGTTGGGACTTATTATTGCATTTGGATCAATGTCCAAATTTGCTCCTCTTCGCTACATAACAAGAGCTTTTGTATGGATTATCAGAGGTACCCCGCTTATGTTGCAGGTTATCCTGGTATTTTACGGACCCGGACTGATTTTTGGCGTGCAGGGACTGAATCGTTTCCCGGCGGTGGTTGTTGCTTTTATTGTGAATTATGCAGCGTACTTCTCGGAGATATATCGTGGCGGTATCGAAAGTATTTCGGCAGGGCAGTATGAAGCCGGTCAAGTACTGGGTATGACCAAAACCCAGATTTTCTTTAAGGTTGTGTTATTCCAGGTAATCAAACGTATTCTGCCACCCATGGGAAATGAAATTATCACCCTTGTAAAAGATACATCCTTAGCCCGTGTAGTTTCGGTAGTGGAATTATTGAAGGCTGCACAGGACATTGTAGGTTTGCATGCCATTATCTGGCCTATTTTCTACATCGGAGCATTTTATCTGTTGTTTACCGGTATTTTAACCATTCTTTTCAACCGTATTGAGAAGAAATTGAATTACTATGCGGGTTAGTGTGGAAAGGCAGGTATGAAACATGGCATTGTTACAGGTTGATAACATTAAGAAAGTATATGGAAAAGAAGAAGTTTTAAAAGGCATCAGTTTTACTTTGGAAAAAGGCGAAGTGCTGGCAATTATCGGTTCCTCCGGCGGAGGTAAAACCACACTGTTAAGATGCTTAAATCAGTTGGTTACACCGGATGAAGGAACCATAAAAGTAAATGATAAGGTAATTTATGATGCGACTTTGACGAAGAAATTAAGCGATGCCCAGATACGTGAGAACCGTTTGCATTTTGGTTTGGTTTTCCAGCAGTTTAATTTGTTTCCCCAGTATAATGTATTCCGGAATCTGACTTTGGCAGCACAATTGCTGGAGGCTGAGAAAATAAAAAAGAACGGCGGAACCAAAGCTGATAAAAAGGTTGCTTTTGAAGAAATTGATAAAAAGGCAGATGCAATTTTAAAAAGGGTAGGTCTATACGAAAAGAAGTTTGCTTATCCTTGTGAATTATCCGGCGGACAACAACAGCGTGTAGCCATTGCAAGAGCTTTGATTTTGAATCCGGATATCCTTTGTTTTGATGAGCCCACCAGTGCGTTAGACCCTGAACTTACCGGCGAGGTATTAAAAGTAATCGAGGGATTAAAATCGGCAGATAACACCATGATTGTGGTAACGCATGAAATGGAATTTGCCAGACGGGTGGCAACAAAGGTTATTTTTGTTGCGGATGGACAGATTGAAGAAATGGGTACACCGGAAGAGATTTTCGAGCATCCCAAGAGCGAAAAACTGAAACACTTTTTTCATAAGGGTGTAGAAGTTATTTCCACGTTGGAAGAATAAAATAAAGAGATAGAATATTCCACTTTGGACTTAATGATTTTCCAAAGTGGAATATTTTTTATGCATCTTACTTGTTATAATAAATGCAAGGAGAATTATTAATGAGTACAGATGAAATTTTTAGTGAACGATTTAAGGAATTGTGCAGAAGTTGTAATTGGACCCAGTCTGATATTGCAAGAAAGCTGAATATAACACAGTCTGCCTTAAGTAAGCAACTGAACGGTAAACGTAAGGTCTCGACGGATATTATTGTCAAAATAGCAGAAATTTTTCATATTACCACGGACTATTTATTGGGAAAGAACGATAAGGTGGATTTGGTTATTCCTCTTGAGGATGAAAAAGGATATGTGCCGCTGCCTCCGGAGGTGGCTTTTTCTTATGCGTCCATGGATGAGGAGAGCAGAAATATTGTGAATGTAATGATTGTAATGATGGCGGAGAAGGCAGACCATCAAGGAAATAGTTAGCATATACTGCTAATTCATATCAGAGTGGGAATTCTAAGTACTGCTCATATTTTCTCTTATGGGGAGGAATATCAGAAAGATGTTTCTCCCCTGTCTTGTCCGCAACAAAGGGGGAATGTATCCAACCAAAGATTTCAACTTGTGTTTAGCGGCGGAAAAGATTATGATAAAAAGAGATGAAGGCTTGAACATATACAAAAAGCTTCGGATTGGAGAAAATATGAAATTTATATCCTGGAACGTAAACGGAATCAGAGCTTGCCGCGAAAAAGGCTTTATGGATTTTTTTAATGAAATAGACGCGGACTTCTTCTGCCTGCAGGAAACGAAATTGCAGGAGGGGCAGATTGAACTGGATTTGCCGGGCTACGGGCAGTACTGGAATTATGCTGAGAAGAAAGGTTATTCCGGAACCGCGATTTTTACCAAGCATAAACCCTTAAGTGTAAACTACGGTATAGGCGTGGAAGAGCACGACCATGAGGGTCGCGTGATTACTTTGGAGTATGAGAACTTTTATATGATTACGGTGTATGTGCCCAACTCTCAGGACGGTCTTGCCCGTCTGGATTACCGCATGCGCTGGGAGGATGATTTTCTTGCATATGTGAAGAAGCTGGAAGAGAGCAAGCCTGTGGTGTATTGTGGTGATTTAAACGTGGCACATAAGGAAATAGACTTAAAGAATCCCAAAACTAACCGTAAAAATGCCGGTTTTACCGATGAAGAACGCGGCAAATTCAGCGTGGTTTTGGAAAACGGATTTATTGACACATTCAGATACTTTTATCCCGATATGGAGAATATTTACTCCTGGTGGTCTTACCGCTTCAGCGCAAGAGCCAAGAATGCAGGGTGGCGTATTGACTATTTTATTGTGTCCGGAGCATTGAAGGACAAGCTGAAGGGTGCGAAGATTCACACGGATATCTTCGGTTCCGACCATTGTCCCGTGGAGTTGGAGATGGATGTGTAAATCAGCGATTTGTACAATGCTTGTTTATAAATAAAAAGTTTTAATGGTTTCAAAGATATGAAGGAGGGGTTATATGACAATACCTGAACTGATTATGTACCTGGTGATTGTATGTGGCGTAGGAATGATTATGCTTGGCATCGGCATCTGGCAGTTGCGGGCAAAAGAACCGGTAGGTTTTTATGCAGGAGAAGAGCCGCCCAAAGCCTCACAGCTTACAGATGTGAATCAGTGGAATAAAAAGCATGGAATGATGTGGACGATTTATGGTGTTGCTATTATTCTCTCGGGATTGCTTGCTGTTTTCATGAGAGAATCTTTTGCGTATGCCATAATTATGATGATAGTAGTTATATTAGGAATTCCGGTGATGGTTTTTTATCATACACATTTGAGAAATACGTATTTAAAAGAAAATTAAGAGGAATCGAAAGATGAATAAGTTATTTCATTTTGCGCGATGAAGATATAATTCACAGTACCCTGAATGGCAATGTTATTATGATTTGCAATGGAGATTTGATTATTTTAAAAAGCTTGTAAATCAAATGAAAAGTGCTAAGTCAGGTGAAATAGAGATTGAGATTTATGACAATGACAATGACGATTATAAGATCCAAAAAGAGATTTTAGGAGATAAAACACTTATTTTAGTGGAGGGAATATTCCTGCGAAAACCGCTATTTTCCGGCAGAACGCAAATATGTTGAGGAGTATTCGCCGAGGGAGAAGGCGGATTATATCATCTTCAATTCATAATTCCCCCTTTACAATTCCGCTCCGAATATGTTAGATTGATAAGGAACACAATAAAACAAACGCAATGAAAAAGAGAGTAGGCTGTAACAGGCATTCACAGAGAATGTTCCCGGTTCAAACCGGCTGAGAGGAACAGATGTAAAGTGCAGTCGAAGATGGCTTTGGAGTGGCGCACCGAACCGCATAGCGGCAAGGCTGCGACGGGATTCGCCCGTTAAAGCGACAGGGTATCATAGGTACCCGCCAAGATCTGTTTCGTGAGGAGCAGATGAAAAGAAGTGGTAACGCGGTCAATTCGCCTTCTGGAAACAGGGGGCGTTTTTTTATTCTTATAAGGACGGGCATGTATGCGGTAAGCCGTATTCTTGCTTGATTCTGCGAATATAAGAATTTCTTAGTTCTTTTGGAGGGTTGTGTAAGGATATTACGGGACCGGCTTAAACTCGCATCCATGCTCGATTAAGCCTTTTTCCGACATCGTGTCGGAAAATCCCTGTTTGATGAAGAAAAGAACCAAGAAATTTTAATATTCTTCGCAACGCGCAGAATACGGCTTACTGCATACCTGCCCTGTGCGTAGAAGGGAATATGTGTAGAGAAAAACGATGTACTTTAGAAAGGTTAAAAAATATGCAAAAAGTATCCAAAATCTTGAATTATTTTGTTTTTATTGCTACGACAATTGCGATAGCTGGTGTCTTTTATGAAGGAATGGCGTTGGAATGGTTTGATATTGTCGGCGTATTTATTCTGATTATGGATGTATCTTTTATAGTATCTACCCTTATTAATTTGTTCGTTAGCAGAAAAACAAAATGGATGTATGTTAATATTTTTTCGATTCTTATGATAGTAGTAGCAATAGTTATGAAACTTTGCGCAGTATCATATCCGATTTGGTCACTTGTGCTTTGGTATTTTTATATTTGGTTCGTGTATGGAATACAGATAACCCGTAATATAAAGTAACCTGTATTTTGTGGGATTGGTAAGACGAATTTGAAGTTTACATTATTGGGGAGAAAAAATGAATAGCATAATATTTCAGTGGACGGATGGGAATGATAAAGACTTTCAAAATTTTTATTTAAAAACAGAAACTTATTACAGTAGTATAGTAGGTGGGTTTGAAAAAAGAAAGTCCTATGTACCTTATAACATCTCTGATAGCATAACTTATGTACTTATTGCTTATTTAAATGACACTGCAATAGCATGTGCCGGACTTAAACATTATTCGAATAAAGAAGCAGAGATCAAACGTGTTTGGGTTGAACCGGAATATCGTGGACGGCATATAGCTCAGAGTTTAATGAAACAAATTGAAGACAAGGCACATGAGATCGGTTATAAACGTACAATTCTTCAGACAAGGGAAATAATGACGGATGCGTTAAGTTTATATGAGAAGATTGGTTATACTCGTATAAAAAATTACCCACCATATGATAAATTATCAGGGGCAGTATGCTTAGCAAAGGAACTGTAGAAACATCAGTTTTAACATAAGGCTAAAACAGGAATACAGTTCTAAGATATAAGGAGACAAAACCATGAAACAAATCGGAGACTATTTATACACAATTAATGAAATCAGCCAAAGAGTACGCACATAAAAGATACGGGAGATTAATGGCGACCGCTACGTTTGCGAAAGCAAAAGAACAGACAGAATTCGCGAATTCTCAAAAGATGACTCCAGTATCTTTGATACAGAAGAAGATGCAATGAAAGTCATCAAAAAAACGAAAATGAAAAAGGGTTTCATTATGGCAGGTTTTTTCTGAGTTTTGGCAGTTATTATTGTTATTATAGTACTCTTTCTGATACTAAGCGGGAATTTTTAGAAGCTTAGGTGAATGTAAAATTACCGGAGGTTAGAATAAAACGATGAACATCACAATCAGACCTGTTGTTATAGAGGATTATGAAGGAATCTACGAACTTTGGAACAGTACCGAGCAATCAAGACGAGCAATGAATCCGGTGGATGATAGCAGAGACGGAATTGAGAAGTACTTGAAGCGTAATCCGACAACCTGCTTTTTGGCATATGTGAATGATGACACAGAAAATGATAAAAGAATCGTCGGTGTGATTCTTACCGGTCACGACGGAAGGCGCGGAATGATTCATCATATGTGTGTTCATCCGGAGTATCGTCGTCAGGGAATTGCGCGCAGACTTGTTGAGAAAGCAGAAGATGCCTTGCGCAAAGAGGGTATCAGTAAGATATTCGGCTTGGTTTTTAAAGATAATGATGTGGCAAATGAGTTCTGGGAAGAGCAGGGATATTCGCTTCGGACAAACTTGAATTACCGAAATAAAAGTTTAAATGAAAATGTGCCGCAGGGTGAATAAATTTAGGCAGGTTGATACAACAAATCCAAAGTTGAAGGAGAGCATATATGGCAGAGGTATTTACGAATGACCCGGTAAATTGGATCAAATGGGCAGTGGTTTTCGCAGTTCTTATCGGTGCTTATATTATCAGTATAAAAATAATAAAAAAGATAGGGTATGTTTTACAGGGGCAGAAAAAAGTAGATGATGCGAAGAAAAAAGGGCATGTGATTCACAATGCAAAACTTGTGAAATCGAGAAAAAAGTATGAAAGTATAGAAAAGAAATATAAACCGGGCAGGCATCATTACGGAACGTATGAATACGAGATAGAGGGAGAAGTTCTAACATATCATACATATTTTAGACACAAAATACCACCCCAAAAGGTGACACTGTATTATAAAAATAATCCTAAAAAGCCATTTTGTATGGAAGAATATACTTGGAATCCATTTGGAGGTATCATATATCTGTTTTTTATTCTTATGCCATTTCTTCTGGCGGCACTTGCGGCAATTGCACTGGATATTCCTTTATATGAAAAGACAGAGACATCACAGGAAGAACGTATAGAGGAGATGACTGAAACAGGAGCCGCATGCGAGGGAAGTCTTACCCATAATGGGATTACCGTATATTTTAAAACTCCGGATAATGGTACCGGAAGGAAGCAGACGTGAAGATTGCGAGTTGTGGGGAAAGGAAATGCTTTATGAAATCACTTATGTTCCTTTTGAGGATGAATACGGAAATGTTCGTGACCATATTCGCAATTATTAAATGATGAAAAGTTCCAAAGTAGTTTTGAAATCAATAGTTCTGTTGAATAATAAATGTTGGCATATATTGGTGAGAGGAAATGTTCAGTGATAAGAATAACTCGAAAGTAAGAGCAAATTATTACAGTATAAAAAACATAATTAATCAACTTTAAATAACTAACAACGCAAACGTGAAAAATAGGAGGCAACTAAAATGGAAAACAAAGGAAAGTATTACATTACAACGGCGATTGCCTACACCTCGGGCAAGCCCCACATCGGCAACAGCTATGAGATTGTCCTTGCGGACAGCATCGCCCGTTTTAAAAGGAAGGAAGGATATGATGTATTCTTCCAGACCGGAACCGACGAGCACGGTCAGAAAATCGAGTTAAAAGCAGCAGAAGCAGGCATTACACCCAAGGAGTTCGTTGATGATGTAGCAGGCACCATCAAGGGCTTGTGGGATTTGATGGATACTTCTTATGACAAGTTTATCCGTACCACAGACGATTACCATGAGAAGCAGGTACAGAAGATTTTTAAGAAGTTATACGATAAGGGCGACATTTACAAGGGCGCATACGAAGGCCTTTACTGTACACCCTGTGAGTCTTTCTGGACAGAGTCCCAGTTAAAAGACGGCAAGTGCCCTGACTGCGGCAGAGATGTAAAACCTGCTAAGGAAGAAGCTTACTTCTTCAAGATGAGCAAGTACGCTGACAGATTAATTGAACATATTAATACACATCCGGAATTTATTCAGCCCGTTTCCCGTAAAAATGAAATGATGAATAACTTCCTTTTGCCGGGATTACAGGATCTTTGTGTATCCAGAACTTCTTTTAAATGGGGTATCCCCGTAGATTTCGATGACAGACACGTAGTTTATGTATGGCTTGATGCCCTTACCAACTACATTACCGGTATCGGTTACGATGCAGATGGTAACCATGCGGATAGTTATGGTAAAAACTGGCCCGCAGACCTTCACTTAATCGGTAAGGATATCATCCGTTTCCATACGATTTACTGGCCTATTTTCTTAATGGCATTGGATGAGCCCCTGCCCAAGCAGGTATTCGGCCATCCCTGGTTATTGCAGGGTGACGGCAAGATGAGTAAGTCTAAGGGTAATGTAATCTATGCGGACGATTTGGTAGAATTCTTCGGCGTGGACGCAGTGCGTTACTTCGTACTTCACGAAATGCCTTTTGAAAACGATGGTACCATTTCTTGGGAATTGCTGGTGGAACGTATCAACTCTGACCTTGCAAATACCTTAGGTAACCTTGTAAACAGAACCATCTCTATGTCCAACAAGTACTTTGGCGGTGTGGTAAGCAACAAGGGTGTTGCCGAGGCAGTAGATGAGGACTTAAAAGCAGTGGCTACAGGCACACTTGATAAGGTGCTTGCTAAGATGGAGACTCTTCATGTGGCAGATGCTCTTACCGAAATCTTTACCTTGTTTAAACGTTGCAACAAATATATCGATGAAACCGAGCCCTGGGTACTTGCGAAAGACGAAGCAAAGGCAGACCGTCTTGCAACCGTACTTTACAACTTAACAGAGGGTATCATCATCGGTGCATCCCTTTTAGAGAGCTTTTTGCCCACAACCGCAAAGAAGATTGCACAGCAGTTAAATACCGAACTTCGTGATTTCGATCAGTTAAAAGAATTTGGTTTATATCCTGATGGCAATAAGGTAACCGAAACCCCTGAAATCCTTTTTGCAAGATTAAAAGAAGATGAAGTTATCGAAAAAGCAACTGCCATGTTTGCAAAGAGAGCAGCGGCAGCAGCACCTGCAGAAGAAGCAAACGAGGAAAACTGTGGAAATTCTGTGATAGATATTGAACCTAAGGAAGAAATTCTTTATGATGATTTTGGAAAGATGCAGTTCCAGGTGGGCGAAATCATTGCCTGCGAAGAGGTAAAGAAGTCTAAAAAACTGCTTTGTTCACAGGTTCGTATCGGCAGCAGTGTAAAACAGATTGTTTCCGGTATTAAGCAACACTACAGTGCGGAAGAAATGGTGGGTAAGAAGGTTATGGTTCTTGTCAACTTAAAGCCCGCTACCTTAGCCGGAATTGTATCAGAAGGTATGCTCCTTTGTGCAGAGGATGCCGATGGCAATCTTGCACTTATGGTCCCTGAGAAGGAAATGCCTGCCGGAGCAGAAATTTGCTAATCTTAGGTTAGGTTAAATCGGATTTTACAGATTGGAGATATAATTATCTTGCAAGAATACCTTTTGTCTGATAAGGGTATATTATGTACTGTGAAGCCCGTACATTTTGATAAATCACCTGACCTGAGAGAAAGGAATGGTGAGAAGAATGAAAAAAGTGATGTGTATGCTGGTTATGGCCGGCGTAATTCTATCGCAGTCTATGACCGTATTTGCAACAACAGATGGCATAGTCACCTATTTGAACGGTTCAGAAACATCATCTGAGATGACAGAAAGCATTGTCTCCAACGAAAATGTGCCGTATCTGGCGTTAGGTGCGGATCTTACGCAGGCACAGATGGATATTGTATTGGCACAGATGGGGATTACAAGGGATGACCTTGCAAATTACAACGTAGTCTATGTTACAAACGGGGAAGAACACCAGTATTTGGATGGATACATTGATAGTGCGGTAATTGGAACCAATGCGTTATCCAGTGTTATGGTAAAACAGACGGATGCAGGAAGCGGTTTGCGCGTAACCACCTATAATATCACATACTGTACCATTAATATGTACCGTAACGCACTTTTGACAGCAGGTGTGCAGGATGCGGATATTCTTGTGGTTGGTCCTTCACCGATTTCGGGAACTGCGGCGCTAATCGGTGCAATGAAGGCATATGAAAATATGTCCGGTAACGATTTAACTGAAGATGCACAGACGACGGCGGTGGAAGAACTGGTTGTAACCTCTGATATTGTAAACAGTGCGGAGACAGAGGAAGAGGCCGGTCAGATTCAAGAAGCAATTGATTATGTTAAGGCAGAGGTAATTTCAGGTGATATAACGAATTTGGAAGAAATTACCGAAGTTATTGAAAATGCCCAAACCGAGTACAATATTGAACTGACAGAAGACCAGAAACAGCAGTTGGCCAATATGATGCAGGGAATCGGAGAACTGGATATTGATCCGGAGAAACTGGTGGAACAGGCATCGGATATTTACGAGAAATACGGTGAACCCATTTTGGAAGAGGCGAAGGAAGTAGTGGACGGTATTTTTACGGAAGAAGTAAAGCAGAGCCTTTGGGATCAGATTAAAGGCATTTTTTCCACTTTATGGAATGCCGTAAAAGATTTCTTTAGCGGAGCAAATGCCGAATAAGCAACCATAGAAACAGAATAAAAAATAAGAGGCTTCACCAATGAAAGCGGAGGGATAGAGATGAAAATTACTTTTTATGCGAAAAAACCTTACGATGAAATTTGGTTTGGACCTCTTTCCAAAGAATATGGCGTTTCCATACATTTTGTGGAAACCTCATTGAATAAAGAGACCCTGGTACTGGCGGAAGGCAGTGATGCGGTATGCATTTTTGTTAATGACCCGGTGGATGCACAGATGATTGATACCATGCATAAAATGGGAATCAAAGCGATACTGTTAAGATGTGCCGGTTATAATCATGTAGATATAAAAGCGGCCAAAGGAAAGGTTGAGGTACTTCGTGTCCCCAGTTATTCGCCGGATGCGGTAGCAGAATATGCCATGGGTTTGTTGCTGAGTGTAAACCGTAATATCAACCGTGCATATATAAGAA
Source organism: uncultured Lachnospiraceae bacterium (assembly GCA_964651555.1). Classification (GTDB taxonomy): domain Bacteria; phylum Bacillota; class Clostridia; order Lachnospirales; family Lachnospiraceae; genus UBA3766. The sequence continues at coordinate 16,676 of CAZYVY010000038.1, forward strand.
GCCGTGATTTTAATATGAATATCAACGGTCTTATGGGTACAGATTTAACCGGTAAGGTAGCAGGTGTTATCGGAACCGGTAAAATAGGGCAGGCCATGATACGTATTTTAAAAGGCTTTAATATGAGAATACTGGCATATGACCCTTATCCGAATCCTAATTTGGATGTAGAGTATGTAACCGTGGAAGAGCTAATGAAACAGTCGGATGTTATAACATTGCATTGTCCGCTGACAGGTTCCACGAAGCATTTAATCAATAAACGCACTATTGCAATGATGAAACCGGATGTATATTTGATTAACACGTCCAGAGGTGCGCTTATTGATACGGATGATTTAATTGATGCACTTTTAGACAAAAAATTTGCCGGTGTGGCGTTGGATGTATACGAGGAAGAAGAAGGCGTTTTTTATGAAGATTGTTCCAATGAGATTATAAGGGATGACAATCTTGCCCGCCTGATGACTTTTCCTAACGTAATTGTTACCTCTCACATGGGATTTTTTACCAGAGAGGCAATGGAAGCGATTGCAAGAGTCACATTGGAGAATGCCCTTTGCGTGGAAAGGGGAGAAAAATCGCCTAACCGTGTAGAACCGGAATAAAAAAATAGGGGGTTTTCATGAACAGAGAATGTGGCTATGAAATACGCGAAGCTAAGCCTGATGAATGGGAAGATGCCATGGCACTGGCATGGAGAGTATTCCAAAAATATGAGGCTAAGGATTATTCAGATGAGGGAATCCGTAACTTTCTTGATTTTATATCAGATAACGGCTTACGGAAAATGTTTTTGATTCATGAATATCACCTATGGATTGCTTTGGATGGAGATAAGATTATCGGTCTGATATCCATGCGGGGCAGACATCATATTTCCCTCCTGTTTGTGGATGATAAATATCACAAACAGGGAGTGGGAAGAGCGTTGATGGAGAGATTGTGGAGTTTTTTAAGGTATAAAAAAGAAAAACTTTGTACAGTAAATTCATCGCCCTATGCTGTAGGATTTTATCATAAGCTGGGGTTTGTGGATTTAGGACCGGAACAGGTCGATGCAGGAATGCGTTTTACGCCTATGCATATAGAATTATAAAACAGGGGAGCAGAGGAATCTGCAAAATTAATTAGGAGAAGAAAAATTTATGGAGAATGTAACAGGGAAAGATGCGTTTTACGCGATTTGCGACACACTGAAATCATTGGATCAGCGTCCGATTGATCATGGAATCCGGACTGCGTACATAATGTATAAGATGTTGAAAGAAAAAGGCGGTTATGATGAAGAAGTTCTTGCTGAGTTTTTTGTGTTGGCGGCACTTCATGATATAGGTGTTTATAAAACGGACAATATCGATAATATGTTAAATTATGAGTTTAATAAATACAGGGCACATTCCGTGTTTGGTTTTCTTTTGCTGGGCGAATATTTTCCGCCTATGGAAAGCAGGGCAAAGATGATTTTATTCCATCGGGTAGGATATAAAAAAATTCCCAAGAAAGATTTTATATATCAGTTTGAAACTGATGTATTGAGTCTGGCGGAAGCGGCAGATGTGTACCATCATGCCATGGGTCAGACTTTTGACAGTCACATGTTTTCAAAGCAGGTAGGAACCAAATACTCTCAGGAGTCCTTTGATTTGTTAAACGAAATTAACGAAAAAGAGAAAATCTTCGAAAAACTCCGTTATGATAATTATATGAATGAGGTGGAAGAAATTCTTGATCATCTTCAGTTGAACGATTTGGAAACACAGCAGTATTTGGATATGGCGATGTTCTGTTTAGGCTTACAGAGCACGAATATCAAAGCGGTTCTCGTGCCACGGTGGAAGGAAAATGTTGAGAAGGCAATTGCAGGGGATAAGGCAAGTGCTCAGGAAAAATTCTGGGAAAGATCCGACAGTATCGCATGGAACGTGGATTCTTTATATAACAAATATATGGCTGTATTACAGGTATTACAGGTATAAAAAGGAAAACGGATAAACCGGGAGGAAAGATAAGTGAGATGGTTGTTTGATTCTGAAAGTCCTTTTATAAGAGGCTTAAGCAGATTTTTTGATTTACTGTTGCTGGCAATTTTAACCAGTATTTGTTGTATTCCCATAATAACGGCAGGTGCAGCGGTTACGGCAATGTATGATGTCATGATTCGTATGGCACTTGATAAGGAAAAGGGTATTATAAAAAGCTATTTTAAGGCATTTGGTAAAAACTTTGGAAAGAGCACCCTGATTTGGTTGATTTGTCTTGCAGGAATTGCCTTTTTGGGAGCAAACTATTATTTCCTGTCCCAGGAGCTGACAGGGATTCCCGAATGGATGCGTACGGTAGTTGTCGTTATTCTGTTTATGGTTACATTTATTTTTGGTTTTGTCTTGATTTATGTATTTCCGTTGCAGGCCCGTTTTGAGAATCCGGTGGGAACAACAATAAAGAATGCTCTTTATATCAGTATTGTCCAATTCCCCCGTTCCATAATGCTTTTCTTCATGCATGCTGTTATGGTGGCGTTGGCAGTTATCGCACCGGGAATCATTCCCTTGGTTTTATTGATAGAATTTTCACTGGTATCTTATCACACGGCTAAGAACATGGTAAAAGTCTTTGCGGCATTTGGCGATGAGGAAGCAAAGGCCGGAAAATCAGGCATTATTGATGATGTAGATATTATATCTGAGGAAGAATCCGAAGATGCGTCTGCAGAGAGTGAAGAAGAAAAAGAGGAGTCGGATATCCCGGATGTCAGAGAAACGGATGAAGAAGATTCCGCTGAACATATGGATGAATAAAAGAAATTTGGGCAAGTTGCACAGTTGGGCTTAAAATGATTGTGCAACTTGCTTATTAAATTTATGTTTTTTAAAAATTACTGGCAATTTGCCAATGATTTTAAAAAAAAATTGTGTAATTGTAGCATGGTAATTTAAGAGGTTTTTCTATATAATCTTAAAAGACGCGGTTCCTTTGGAACCATATTATGAAATTCAGGAGGCAATAAAATGGCAGGATTATCCTTAAAAAATGTATGCAAAGTATATCCTAACGGATTCGAAGCAGTTAAAGATTTCAACCTTGAAATCGCAGATCAGGAATTCATTATTTTCGTAGGACCTTCAGGATGTGGTAAGTCTACTACACTTCGTATGATTGCA
>CAZYVY010000039.1:0-19672 GCA_964651555.1 uncultured Lachnospiraceae bacterium
TCCTCTTGTATGTGAAATCAAGGAATTAAAGGTAATTAAGAAGTTGGTTGTTGAAACTGCAAATGCAGAAATTGCAACTGCAGGTATTGCACTGGAATATGAAGTAGGTACCATGATTGAAATTCCCCGTGCTGCACTTACTGCTGATGAAATCGCTGCAGAAGCTGATTTCTTCTGCTTCGGTACAAATGACTTAACACAGATGACCTTTGGTTTCTCCCGTGATGATGCAGGTAAGTTCTTGGATGCTTACTATGACAGCAAGATTTTTGAAAACGATCCGTTTGCAAGACTTGACCAGAATGGTGTTGGAAAACTTATGGAAACAGCAATTAAGCTTGGTAAGCCTGTAAATGACAAGCTTCATATCGGTATCTGTGGAGAACACGGTGGTGATCCTACTTCCGTAGAATTCTGTCACAAGCTTGGTTTGGATTATGTTTCATGTTCACCTTTCCGTGTGCCTATCGCAAGACTTGCAGCGGCACAGGCAGCTATCAATGCAAAGTAGACGAATGGTATTTATTTAGCAGGTATGCTGATATAAGATTTTTGTCCCACTATCTATAGAAATGTAGGTAGTGGGATTTTTTGTGCAATCTGTCAATAGACATAAGGGTTATGTTTTGTTAAGATATGTCCATAAATTTCATTGAATCGTTCGGATTCAAAAATTCTTAGGGTTTCATTATATTCAGAAACCAAAATCCAAACTTTTTATCAAATTAATATGTTGGCTGAGTGAGGGAGAAGGAAAGTGTTTTTGGCTGTTTATGCTCCTTGCTTGGCAGGAAAGGAGTTATGTATGTACAGTTATGTGCTGTCAGGGGCGCTCAACGGTATCGAAAGCTATTTAGCTATGGTGGAGGCGGATGCGTCAACGGGATTGCCGGGATTTGAAATGGTAGGCATGCTGAATGCTGAAGTAAAAGAAGCAAAAGAGAGAGTACGTGTTGCACTGAAGAATACAGGCATAAACATACCGCCATTGCGGATTACGGTTAATATTTCACCGGCAAACCTTCGCAAAAACGGTACAGCGTATGATTTACCCATTGCCATTGCATTATTGATTGCAATTGGTGAAATTCCGCAGAAGAGTGTGGAAGATATTATGATTGTGGGTGAGCTGGGACTTAATGGTGAAGTAAAATTTACAAGTGGAATTCTGCCTATGGTAATGCAGGCGAAGCAGGAAGGCAAAAAGGTATGTCTTGTGCCCAAGGAGAATGTACTGGAAGGTGCGGTTGTTGCGGGAATTGATGTTGTGGGAATAGAAAGCCTGAGGGATGCTATGGAATTCTTTTTATCCAAAGAAGGGGAAAGAAACAGGTTGTATCCTCCCCAAAAAGCAGATTTAAAAGAATTGATGTTATCTCAGCATATTCATTACGATTTGGATTTCGGAGAAATACATGGGCAGGAACATGTAAAAAAAGCGGTGGAAACCGCAGCGGCGGGATTTCATCACATTCTGTTAATAGGTGCGCCGGGAGCCGGAAAAACCATGATTGCCAAGCGCATACCTTCCGTGTTGCCGCCTTTGTCTCTGGAAGACAGTCTTGAGGTCTCCAAAATATACAGTATTTCAGGGATGCTAAATGAGAAGCAGTCATTGATTACCAAAAGACCCTTTTGTAGTCCGCACCATACAATCAGTGAACAGGCATTTGCCGGCGGAGGAAGAATTCCTAAGCCGGGGACGGTTTCTTTGGCACACAAAGGCGTATTGTTTCTGGATGAGGTGGTTCATTTTTCCAATGCCGCTATTGAAGTGTTAAGGCAACCTATGGAGGAAAAACAGGTACAGATAGCAAGGAATTACGGCACCTATACATATCCGGCTGATTTTATGCTGGTAGCAGCCATGAATCCGTGCCCATGTGGGTATTATCCGGACAGAAACCGGTGTGCCTGTAATGAAAAACAGGTGAGAAAATATTTGTCTGCCATTTCGGGTCCGATTCTTGACCGTATAGATATTTGTGTGGAAGTATCCAGAATTGAAATAAAAGATCTGGAAGAAAAACAAAAGGGAGAGACCAGTGAGAGCATGCGTCAGAGAATTGAAAGAGCCAGAAAAATGCAAGAAGACAGGTTTGTGAACAGTAAATTGGAGTTTAATGCACAAATGGGACCTGAGGATGTGAAACGGTTTTGCATACTGGACAGGAAGGAACATAAATTTATTGAACAGGCTTTTCAGACACTGAAATTAAGCGCGAGGGCTTATCATAAGATTCTGAAAGTCGCTCGGACGATTGCTGATTTAAACGGAAACGAGACAATAACAGAAGCGGATCTGGCGCAGGCAATCTGTTACAGAAGTGTGGATAGGAAATACTGGTAAGTATTGAAAAAATGAAAGGAGAATGGGATTTGCACAAGGAGAAATCAAATAGCAAAGCAAAAGATACAGAGGATGATAAAAAAGAAAAGGAAGAAGCGCTGCGGTTGATTAGCATACCGGGTATCGGAAGTAAAAGTGCTTTACGCCTGACGGAATATGCCGGGAGTGCAAGGGTGGCTATGCAGATGTCCGAGTCAGAGGTTACAGGGATCTTAGATAAGAACCTGACCAAGAAGTTTTTAATGGGGAGGGAAAAGGAAAATATACATTTGCCGATAAAACAATTAGAGAATCTTTGCATGGATTTTGTTCCCATTACAATAAATGAGTATCCGAAGCGGTTGAGAAATATTCCGGATCCGCCATTCGGTCTTTTTATAAAAGGGAGATTGCCGGAGAATGAGGTGCCCACAGTGGCGGTTATCGGTGCCAGAACATGTTCGGAGTACGGCAAAAACGTTGCATATGCCTTTGGGAAGAAACTGGGAAACTACGGGATACAGATTATCAGCGGCATGGCCAGAGGAATAGACGGTATAGCGCAAAGAGGGGCTTTGGACGGGAACGGACAAACTTATGCAGTATTGGGATGCGGTGCAGATTATTGTTATCCGCCGGAAAACAGAAAATTATATCTGGATATGACAGAGAAAGGAGGTATTCTTTCGGAATATCCACCGGGGACAGAACCGAAACATCAGTTATTTCCGGCAAGAAACCGTATTATCAGCGGGCTTGCGGACGTGATTCTGGTGGTAGAAGCAAGGAAAAGAAGCGGAACCTATATCACGGTCATGCAGGCACTGGAACAAAACAGGGATGTTTTTGCCGTGCCGGGAAGAATTACGGATGCATTAAGTGACGGGTGCAATCATCTTCTTGGCCAGGGCGCCGGAGTGGCAGTCAGTCCTGAGGTGATTTTGCAGGAATTGGGAACCAGATATTATAAAGAATGGAACCTGAATAAATGTTCCCTTGAAGATAAACAGAATATTGTGGGTACATTGCAAACGGAGAGGGGAACAGAGGATGATAAAGAAAGGACAGAAGCACTGGTTTTATCATGCCTTGAAGTGACCCCGGTTGATATTGGTGTAGTGTATGAAAGACTTCAGGAAAAGAAAGAGGTCAGTATGGAGGAATTAATGCTTATACTGACGAAAATGCAAATCTGTGGTAAAGTTGAAAACCGGGGAAATTATTATCGGTTATCTTTCGCTTTGTGATAAATGATAGTTATGGTAACTTTATTTTGTTAAAAATGCACAATTTCGCAAAAAAAAGAAATAAAACTATTTATTTATTGCGCTGTTTGTGGCATAATTGACAGTGTGTATGACTGCGCAATTTTTATGCCGTTATACAGCGTTGAAGGGAAAGAGGTTTAGAAACAATGGCATTATTTAGTAACAGAATCAGAATTGGTGATTTGCTCGTACAGAAGGGCTATATCACAGATGACCAGTTGTCTGCTGCGCTGGAAGAACAGCGTGAGAAGAAGCAACGTCTTGGTGAAGTACTTATTTCCTTAGGATATGTAACGGAAGAACAGTTTGCTGCCGTATACTGTGATCAGTCAGGTATTGATCCTGTTGATTTAAAAGAAGTTAAGCTGAACGAGGATCTTCTTCAGATGATTGGCGAGGAAATCATGCGTAAGCAGGAGTTAATTCCTTTTGCCTATGATGAAGATAATTTTAATTGCATTAAGGTAGCAATGGCTGACCCCATGAATCTGGGTGCAATGGATGATGTTCAGTTGATTACCGGTATGGAAGTAAAGCCTTTCTATTGCAGTGCTTCCCAAATCAATATCCAGTTAGATAAGTTATATGGCAAGAAACAGGCTATGGAGGCGGCGGAACAGTTCCAGGCAGAACATGCAGATGAATATGCTATGGACGAAGAAGGCGAAGAAGATGCATCCGTTAATGATGCGCCTATCGTTAAAATTGTACGTACCATGCTTGATGAAGCGGTTCGTATGGGTTCTTCCGATATTCATATTGAACCTATGGAAAAGTCTGTACGTGTAAGATATCGTATTGACGGTGTGTTACAGCAGGTTATGGAATACAATACCAATGTGCTTTCGGCGATGGTTGCCCGTATTAAGATTATTTCAGGATTGGATATTTCCGAGAAGAGAAAACCTCAGGACGGTCGTATTACCCAGATTGTAGATGGTGAAGAATTCGATATCCGTGTATCTATCCTTCCTACCGTATACGGAGAAAAAACCGTAATGCGTTTGACCAAAAAGAAAGGTTTGACCAGAGACAAGAAGTTCCTGGGTCTTTATCCGGAAGACGAAAGACGTCTTGATAATATTACCCATAACCCTCATGGTATTATCCTTATTACAGGACCTACAGGTTCCGGTAAATCAACCACTTGTTATACCGTATTAAATGAATTGAATAAAGAAACCGTAAATATTATTACAGTAGAGGACCCTGTTGAAGCGAATGTTCCCGGTGTAAATCAGGTACAGGTAAATGTTAAAGCAGAGCTTACTTTTGCCAGTGCCTTACGTTCTATCCTGCGTCAGGACCCTGATATCATCATGATCGGTGAAATTCGAGACGGCGAAACAGCAGCGATTGCGGTTCAGGCGTCTATCACAGGTCACCTTGTAATTTCAACCTTACATACAAACTCTACATCAGCATCCATTACCCGTTTGATTGATATGGGTGTAGAACCTTACCTGATTGGTGATGCGGTTGTAGGTATTATTGCTCAGCGTCTTGTTCGTCGACTTTGTCCGAAATGTAAGGTGGGCAGACAGGCAACAGATGAAGAGAAGGGTATGTTGGGCGTAGATCCTTCCAAGGAACAGATTGTATACGATCCTTGTGGATGTGAAGAATGTAACCGTGGTTACAGAGGTCGAATCGCTATTTATGAAATCATGCCTATTACCTCTAGGATCAGACGAGTATTGCATGAAACCGTAACAGCGGATGAAATTCAGAAAGTAGCCGTATCAGAAGGTATGAACACGCTTCGTATGGCAGGTGCAAACAACGTTATTGACGGTGTTACCTCCATTGAAGAAATGGTTCGTGTTGCTTATGATATGGATGAAGGTGTATAAAAATAAAACGAAAGTAAAGGTGGAAGAATATGGCTGAGTTTCAGTACAAAATGATTGGCCCTGACGGAAAAGAAAAAAAGGGTCATATGCAGGCAAAAAGTAAAGAGGCCGCAGTAGCTGCCCTTAAGGCAGAAAAGAACGTAGTAACTTCCATTCAGGAAGTGAACGGTTTAAAGAAAGGAATTAATTTCTCTTTCGGTCAAAAAGTCGGAGCCCGTGATTTCAGTGTTTTCTGTCATCAGTTTGTAAGTATTGTTGGTGCCGGTGTAACCATTGTTGATGCGTTTAACATGTTAGGCGATCAGACTGAAAATAAAGCATTGCAGGGTGCAATTAAGGCTGTGCATTCTGACATTTCCAAGGGTGATACTCTTGCCCAGTCCATGAGAAGACAGAACGGCGTATTCCCTAACATGCTTTGTAACATGGTAGAAGCCGGTGAAGCTTCCGGTAGTTTGGATAAGTCATTCTCACGTATGGCTGTACAGTTTGAAAAAGATGCCCAGTTGGAATCAGCAGTTAAGAAAGCAGTTATTTATCCTATCGTATTGATTGTCGTTATGATTGGTGTAGTATTTGCGATGATGACTTTCGTTATTCCTAACTTCATGGGTATGTTTGAAGATATCGGTGGTGAACTTCCTGCAGTAACCATGGCATTGATTAAGATCAGTGATTTCTTCGTTGCTTACTGGTGGGCAATCTTACTGGGTGCCGGAGCAATCTTTGTAGGATTTAAGTTCTTCTACTCTACACCGGGTGGTGAGAAGCTGATTGATAAGTTAAAATTAAAAATTCCTGCATTGGGACCCGTACAGACAAAATCAGCTTGTGCGAAGCTTGGACGTACACTTTGTACTCTGCTTGCAGCCGGTGTACCGATGATTGATGCTCTTGATATTACTTCACGAAGTATGGATAATTACCACTACAAAGTAGCAATGAAGGAAGCCAAAGAACAGGTTACACGAGGTGTTCCTTTGTCAAGACCGCTTAAGACTTGCGGCTTGTTCCCGCCTATGGTTATCCATATGGTTGCTATCGGTGAAGAAACCGGTAATATTGAAGCGATGCTTGAAAACGTTGCGAATTATTTCGAGGAAGACGTTCAGAATGCTACAGAGTCCATGATGGCTTTAATGGAGCCTGCAATCATCATTGCTATGGCCGGTGTTGTAGGTTTCCTGGTAATCGCTATGCTTTCACCTATGTTCAGTCTCTACGAAAACCTTGCATAAGGAAGAACAGGAGAGTTCTGTATTAAGTCAGATATGAACGAAATATTAACGTAAAAATACAAATAAACCGTTGTCGTCCGGTTGGATGGCAACGGTTTTTTTAATGAGAAAATATGCCGAAAATGGGCGGAAATGCACGAAGTAATAATAAAATGTCATGGAATAAAAAGGCAAAAATAAACATCTGTACAAAGTGCATAAATTAAAAAACTTTAGTTTGGCAAAATATACAAAATCCTAAAAAAAGGAAAAAACAGGCTAGACAAACGGATTTTATCTTGCTAAAATGAGTTTACAGAAATGTCACAAAAATGTCACAAAAAACAAAAAAGGAGAATGAAAAGACATGAGAAACAACAAAGGTTTTTCCCTCGTGGAACTTATCATCGTTATTGCTATTATGGCAATCTTAGTTGGTGTTATGGCACCCCAGTTAATTAAGTACATTGAAAAGACAAACGTATCTTCTGATACACAGCTTTGCGATACTGTAAAGTCTGCTGTTACAACAGCTGTTATGGATCCTTCTGTATTAAATGATACAGCATCTTCAACACTTGTAAACACAACAGGTACATGGGTTGATGTTAAGACACTTACAGGTTCTACTGAATTTGAAACAGCTATTCAGGAAACACTTGGTATGGATGGTACTGCAATTGCTAACATTGATGACAAGATTAAGTCTGCACATGGTTCTGGTGCTACTATCCAGTACAACATTATGGGTTCTAACTCTGTACACGTACAGATCCCTTACACAGATGTTAATGGTAAGAAGGAAACTGGTTCTACAGCAGCTACTGACATCATCTACGTTGACTAATTTTAATAAAATATGTTAACTACAAAGCGGAAGCGTAAGCTTCCGCTTTTTTTGTTTCCAAAACTGCAATTCTAAGCTATAATAAAAGTTAGAATAGGCATGTGGTTTTGCCCGGCAGGGCGTCTTTTATGGGATGGGGTTTTTTATGGGAAATGATATATTGGAAAAATTAAAGCAAAAAGGGTTTATGGATATCCAGTTACACCAGATTCAGTTGGGTTTGTCGGAAGGCTTGCCGGTTGAATTTTATGCTAAACCGGAGTTTGACTGGTTTCAGATGGAAGAAATCCGAAAGGGCTTAAAAGCAAAGCTTAATGTGTCTTGCTATGCTAAGCCGGAGCTTCCTTATGAGAAGATGCGTCAAATTCGAAAAGGTTTGCAGGATGGCGTTGATCTTATGCCTTATCTTGATTGGAATGCCGGTATATTGAAGGAATATCGTTTGGCATATATGAAAGGCATTGATTTGTCGGACTATATTCATCAGGGATATGATGCTCAGCAACTTGGAGAAATAAGGAAGTCGCTGGAGCAGGGTATTGCCTTGGAACCATATATTGATAAAGAATACAGAGCTTCATCCATTGCAGAAATTCGCAAAGGTTTGGAAAACGGTGTAGATGTATCTCTTTATGCTAAAAAGATGTACAGCTGGCGCAAAATGAGAGAACTTCGTCTTGGACTGGAGAATCAGTTGGATGTTTCCAAATATAGCGGAAAGTTCTACGATTGGGAACAGATGCGGGAAATCAGGCTGGGGTTAAAAGCCGGTGTAGATATTGAGAGTTATTGCTCTTTACGATATTCTGCAAAGGAGATGCATAAAAAGCGACTGGAACTGTTGTTAAAAACCCATGTGAATGGCAATGCATTTGTGAAACAGATGGAAGAGTCGGTAAGTAATATATTGTCTTCGGAAGATGCTCTGGATGTACATAGTTTTCCTGCTGATGCTGATAAAGAAACTATGTCAGAAAAGGTTCGTGATACAGGGCTGATACTGGATAAAGAACATTTATCCTTAGAGTTTCGTGCGGGCAATATGGAAGCGTATCTAACCATTGAAGTCCCCAATGGCAAGGTTGAACGTGAAGTGCTTATGGACTTTTTAAAAGAAAAAAATGTAACGACAGGAATATTGGAAAATACCATAGAAAAAATATGCAATGGCGAGTATGGACCGAGTTCCATATTGATTGCCCAAGGAAAGATCCCTTTAAAAGGAGAAGATGGCTGGTACGAATACTTTTTCCGGACAGATGTGCAAAAGAAGCCTAAGGTTTTGGCAGACGGAAGTGCGGATTACAAAGATATCGAATGGTTTGAAGTGGTAAGGGAAGGTCAGACAATAGCCTATTATCATGAGGCAAAAGAAGGTACTGATGGGTATGATGTACTTGGAAATGTAATTAAAGGGCGAAAGGGCACAGAGAAACGCGTACTTAGAGGGAAAGGTTTCCGCTTAGAGGAGGACAAGAAAACCTATACGGCATTGTATAGCGGAATGATACATCTTGAGGATGAAGAATTATCGGTGGTAAATCATCTGGATTTGGATGAAATCAATATGACCACGGGGAATATTTTTTTCGACGGAAGCATTCACATTCGCGGGAATGTCAGTAGCGGAATGACGGTAAAAGCCACAGGAGACATTGTGATTGAAGGTAATGTAGAGGTTGCAATGATTGAAACGGAAGGCAGTGTCATGTTGAAAAAGGGTATGAATTCTTCCGGACTTGGAATGGTAAAAGCAGGAAAAAACGTGGTAAGCAGATTTTTTGAATCAACCAAAATTGTAGCGGACGGCAATATTGAAGTAGACAAGTGTTTAAACAGTCAGTTGTACGCCAAAGGAATGATTACTGCAACCAGAATTTTGGCCGGTGGTGTTGCAAGTTCGGAATCCGGTTTTTACTTAAACAACGTGGGAAATCATGCAGGTCTTAAGACTGTTGTCAAAGTACAAACCAATGAAGCAGCCCGCAATGATTATCACAATATTCTTTTTAACATAAAAGATGTGAACCGACAGCTGGAGGTGCTGAACAGAACATATAATGACCTTCTGGAAAAACATACTGCTGAGGAACGCAGTGAAATGGAGATTTTTCAAAAGGTTGAAAATGCAGTGTTTATAAAGCAAAAGCAGTTGGATAAAATGAAAGAACTGGAAATAAAGCTTAGAAGAATTATTGACAAAGAAAAACTTGTCAGTGTTGTGATCGGCGGAAATGCTTATGAAGGTACTGTGGTTGAAATGGGCAGCAACCGCTGGGAGGCAAAAAACCATTATAATATCACCATCAAGCAACAAAATAACGAGATTTCGGTATATAACAATTAAAGGATAAGGGGGGAGCGGAATGAGAAATAAAATATTGGTTGTAGATGATTCAGAGTTTAATCGTCGGGTTTTAATTGATATATTGCAGGACACCTATGTTGTTGCAGAAGCAGGAAACGGTAGAGAGGCTCTGAAAATCGTTGAAGAGCAGATGAAAGAGATTGCAGCGATTTTTCTGGATATTAACATGCCTGAAATGGATGGAATTGATTTTTTGAAAATCATGACTGAAAAGGATTATTTGGGCGCCTTTCCGGTATTGGTGGTTACCAGTGAACAGTCCGTAGACCAGGTGGCGGAGTGTTTTGCGTATGGTGCGGTAGATTATATCCGCAAGCCGGTAAACAAAGATTTTATAAAACAAAGATTAAACAAATTGCTGGCATTGTTTGAACAGAAGAACGAGTTTAAAGAACGGTTGGACAAACAAACGCTGACAATGCGCTCGCAATATCGTCTGCTGCAACAGCAGGCCATGCAGTTAAAAAAGAATCAGGAAAATATTATCAATATTTTGGGTACGGTGATTGAATATCGAAATCTGGAAGGGCGTACGCACACCACGCGAGTAAAAGGATTTACCAAGATTCTCGGCATTTATATGATGAAATATTATCCGGAGTATGAGTTGACCGGAGAAAAGCTGAATGTCATAGCTGCCGCCAGCGTTCTTCATGATGTGGGTAAGGTTATGCTTTCGGATGCAATTCTTTTAAAGCCGGGAAAATTAACGGCAGAAGAGTTTGAATACGTGAAATCCCATTCCATTAAAGGCTATGATATTGTCAACAGTATCGCTGATATGTTGGATGGGGAGTATGCTAAATATAGCAGGGAAATTGTAAGATGGCATCATGAAAAATATGACGGTTCCGGCTATCCTGACGGGTTGAAGAAAGAGGAGATTCCTATTTCGGCGCAGTTGGTATCCATTGCGGATTGTTTTGAATCTTTGCTTTCCGAAAGTGTATATAAGGGGGCAATCCCTTTTGAAGAAGCATACAATATGATTCTTCAGGGGGAATGCGGAATGTTTTCTTATAAGCTTTTGGATTGTTTCCGAAAAGCCAAAGATGATATGGAGAAATATATTAAACAGGTAGAAAAGAGTGTAGAAGAAACGTCTATTCCAACCACAATGTAAATACAATATAGTAATAACTGTATTGAGGTTACATATGAGGCAAATCAGAGGTTTTAGAATAGTAAAATGCCTGTTGGTGATGCTTTTGTCGGTGTGCATGCTGTTGCAAATGACAACAACGATTTATGCGGCAGCCCCTGCCGTAACATCACCTTCGGTAATACTGATGGAGGAAACTACCGGTCAGGTTATTTATGAAGTAAATGCAGATGAAAGACGAAGCCCGGCCAGCATTACCAAAATTATGACCATGATTCTTGTGCTTGAAGCAGTGGAAGAAGGAAAAATATCTTTGCAGGATGAGGTGGTAACCAGTGCCTATGCAAAATCCATGGGAGGCTCTCAGGTTTACCTGGAGGAAGGGGAAATTCAAACCGTAGATACATTGATGAAGTGTGTTGCTGTGGCCAGCGGAAATGATGCCAGCGTGGCTTTGGCGGAACATGTGGCGGGTACGGAAGAAGCGTTTGTGGTATGTATGAACGAAAAAGCAGAAGAATTGGGTATGGCAAATACTCATTTCGTAGATTGCTGCGGTCTGACGGATTCGGTGGAACATTATACTACGGCAAGAGATATAGCAACCATGTCTGTATATTTGTTGCAGAATTATCCCAAAGTATATGATTATACTACAATATGGATGGAAGATATTATTCATTCTACCAATCAGGGAGACAGCGTATTTACATTATCCAGTACAAATAAGTTATTAAAGCAATATCCATACACCACAGGACTAAAGACCGGTTATACTTCAACTGCCGGTTTTTGTGTAAGCGCCACGGCAAAGAAGGATGATATTTCGCTGATTGCTGTGGTGATGGGGGCGGCAGATTCCGATAGCCGTAATCAGGATGCTATCCGTTTGTTTCAACATGGATTTTCCGTAAGCCGCTTATATCAGGATACCAGAAGTCTTGGGTGCGATAATCTTCCGGTAAAAGGAGCGGTAACGGATACCATTCCGGTGGCGTGTAAGGAACAATTTTCTTATCTTGATACTACAGGAATGGATTTTGTCAATGTAGAACGCAAAATCATGGTACAGGAAGAAATTGAAGCACCGGTTAGTTTGGGGCAGGTTGTGGGGAAAATTGTATATACCTGTGATGGCGTGGAATTGGGCAGTGTACCTATTGTGTCTCTGGCTTATGCCAAAAAAGCAACCGTAGGGGATTATTTTGGGAAGCTTTTTACAAAATACCTTTTGTAAAATGTTTCTTCATGTTATACTGGATGTGGTCTGTTGTCTTTCGGGTGCATTTATGCTCCGGCAGACGGTTTGATGGACAAAGAAATGGATAATGGGATATTTACCAGAGTGGGAACAGTGTAAAATCTCCGGGAGCTTTATATGGAATACGTAATAATCGGAATTTTGGTAATTCTTTTTCTTTTTTTTATGATTGTAAATATATGTGATATGAATCGTTTTGTGGTAAGGGAATATGTGTTTACCACAGACAAAACAGAACGGGAATTCTGCTTTGCGTTTTTAAGCGATTTGCATAATAAAAATTATGGCAAAGAGAATGAAAAGTTAATCAAAGCCATTGATGATGCGGCACCGGATGTGTTATTGGTGGGCGGTGATATGATTGTGGCAAGCCCCGGGAAAACCAATGACCATGCAAAGAAACTGATGGCGGTTCTGGCAGAGAAATATCAGGTGTTTTATGGTATGGGAAATCATGAATACCGTTCTGACATCTACCCGGAAAAATATGGGGATATGTATGCGGAATACACGGAACCGTTAAAGAAACAGGGTGTGGTGTTTCTGCGAAACGAAACGGTTTCTTTGGAGGATTTTCACGTAAAAATCCGTGGAATTGAGATTGACAGATGTTACTATAAAAGATTCCGTGTTTATCCTATGGAAGATAATTATCCGGAAGAACTTCTTGGCAGGAAGTCAGAGGATTATTATGAAATTATGTTAGCGCATAATCCGGATTATTTTAAAAAGTATGCCGCGTACGGTTCGGATTTGGTTCTTGCCGGGCATGTACATGGCGGAATTATCCGCCTGCCTTTTATCGGAGGAATTGCTTCGCCGGCAGTAAGATTTTTTCCTAAATACAACGGCGGATTATATACTTCAGGAAAGACCAATATGCTTGTGAGCTGTGGATTGGGTACCCACACCCTTCCTTTGCGTATTTTTAATCCGGCAGAATTAATGATAATTCGGATAAAGCCTGCTTGCAAAGAGGATGAAAAACAGATAAAATAGAGTGGATTTGTAAAAAACGGAGAAAAGCTATGGCAATACCTGTAAAACTGGAGGTTTTCGAAGGCCCTTTGGACCTCCTTTTACATTTGATTGAAAAGAATAAAGTAGATATTTATGATATTCCTATTGTAGAAATCACCCAGCAGTATCTGGAATATATTAATCAGATGCAGACGGAAGATATGAATGTCATGAGTGAGTTTTTGGTAATGGCAGCAACACTTCTTGATATTAAGTGCAAAATGCTGCTTCCGCCGGAAGTGAATGAAGACGGAGAGGAAGAAGATCCCAGAGCAGAACTGGTTCAGAAGTTATTGGAATATAAGATGTACAAATACATGTCTTATGAACTGAAAGATATGCAGATGGGGGCGGAAAAATATCTTTACAAAAAGCCTACCATTCCCAAGGAAGTGCTGGAGTATCAGGCACCTATTGATTATGAAGAACTGGTAGGGGATTCGACGCTTCAGATGTTAAATGAACTGTTTCAGACGATAATGAAGCGTCAGGAAGATAAAATTGACCCTGTGCGAAGTACGTTTGGCAAAATCCGGAAAGAGGAAGTGGATCTGGATAAGAAACAGGCATATATTTTCGATTATATTGAGAAAAATAAGAAATGTAATTTCAGACAACTTTTAGAAAAACAAAAGAGCAAAATGGAAGTGATTGTTACCTTCCTGATTGTATTGGAATTGATTAAGGTCGGTAGTGTGGATGTGGAACAGGAAGATACTTTTGGTGAAATATCCATTACCTATAAGTCACCTTTTACCGGTGTGATTGATTTGTCTGAAGGTAAAAAGGAAGAAGAAAAGGAAGACTCGCTGGCAGGAATTCTGCCTCTGGCAGAGTCTTAAAAGAGGAGACTATCAGTGGAAAGAGAAAAAGCACAGGCTATTATCGAAGCGGTTTTATTTGCTATGGGAGATTCTGTCAGTATTTCGGATCTTGCGCTGGCTGTGGAGGAAAACGAAAAGTATGTAAAAGAGATACTGGAAGAAATGAAGGTGTTTTATGCGGAAAGTAACCGGGGAATCCAGCTGGTGGAACTGGAGGATGCTGTCCAACTCCGTACCAAGGATGAATTTTATGACGAATTGATTAAGATTGCATCTGCGCCGAAAAAGCAAACCTTGACGGATGCTTTGCTGGAAACGCTGTCCATTATTGCATATAAACAGCCGGTAACAAGGCTGGACGTTGAAAAAATCCGCGGTGTGAACAGTGACCACGGTATCAGCCGACTTGTGGAGCTTGGTTTTGTGAAGGAACTTGGTCGTCTGGATGCTCCGGGAAGACCGTTGCTTTTTGGAACTACGGAACAGTTTCTTAGAAGTTTCGGCGTGAAATCCATTGATGATTTGCCGGAGATGAACAGGGAACTTCTGGAGGATTTCAAAGTACAGGCAGAACAGGAAATTCAGCTGAAACTTGATATATAAAATAAAAGGATGAATTTGCAAAGCAAGAGAATAAAAATTGTGCCAATCGGCAGGAACCGGTGATTTTGTGAAAAGATGTTACATATAGATGATAATAACGAAATAAGATTCCGGGTGAAAAATTGAAACGACTTTTCAGACGAATTATTCTTTTGTTTTTGTTCGTAACCATATTGATGAATACTTCAGTTGTTGCATCGGCTGAAGATGAGACAGACTTAACATTACACGCCCGTTCGGCAATTCTTATGGATGCCGCAACAGGGCGTGTTTTGTATGAAGAAAACGGATATGCAGTTATGCCTGTGGCCAGTACTACTAAAATCATGACCTGCATTTTGGCACTGGAATCCGGCAGAACAAAGGAGTATGTAACCGTATCGGAAAATGCCCAGGGGCAGCCCAAAGTGCGGCTTGGAATAAAAGAAGGAGAATCTTATCAATTAATGGATTTGTTATATTCCCTAATGTTGGAATCTCATAATGATACGGCTGTGGCTGTTGCGGAGTTTGTGGGAGGAAGCGTAGAGAATTTTGCGGATATGATGAATGCAAAAGCGTTGGAGCTGGGATGCGAGAATACATATTTTATTACGCCCAACGGGCTGGATGCAACACAGAACGGTAAACAGCACAGCAGTACGGCATATGATATGGGGCTGATTGCTGCCTATGCTTTGGAGAAT
The DNA here is from genome assembly GCA_964651555.1 of uncultured Lachnospiraceae bacterium. Lineage (GTDB taxonomy): Bacteria > Bacillota > Clostridia > Lachnospirales > Lachnospiraceae > UBA3766. The sequence goes on from CAZYVY010000039.1 coordinate 15,379, forward strand.
GAAGAGTTTTGTGAAATTATTTCTACAACTTCTTACACGTTTATGGAAGCGGGTGGCAAGAAGCAGTATACGGTATATAACAAAGATGCATTTTTAGATATGTACGAAGGAGCAATGGGAGTAAAGACCGGTTTTACCAACGGGGCAGGATATTGTTTTGTGGGAGCGGTAGAGCAGGGAGAAGCCCGTTTTATTTCTGTTGTTCTGGCTTGCGGATGGCCGCCGAATAAAACCTGGAAGTGGGCAGATACCAGAACACTTATGGATTACGGAACCCGGCATTATTTTTATGAGACATATGTGAGTGACAGGGTTTATGGAAATATCCGGGTGATTGACGGAATTGAGGATAGTGTGGCAGTACGGGTGCAAAGGGAAGAAATAGGTCTGTTGCTAAAGGAAGATGAAAGAATTACCACGGTTTATGAGTTGCCCGAAGAGCTGGAAGCACCGGTGGAGGCCGGTATGGTTGCAGGATATGAAAAATATATACTAAACGGCGAAATTTTGGCTGAATTTCCCATTGTGACAGCGGAAAATGTAGACAAAATTACATTTTGGTATTGTTTTGGTAAAATAGCAAAAAAAATTTTGATTTAAATGTAAAAAAATGTGAAATAGTGCTAGATGATTTGACAAAGGTATGTTATACTTTTAAAGTGTGTGGATTGTTTGATTCATCCACCGTAAATAGTATAATTTTTATTAAAAATCATAAATGGAGGTCAACAAAATGAGTACTACTTCAACAAGTGAAGCGAGACAGAGAATTAATGCTTTGCTCGACGAAAACAGTTTCGTTGAAATAGGGGCACTTGTAAGCGCAAGAGCTACTGATTTCAATCTGAAGCAGCTGGATACTCCTTCGGACGGTGTCATTACCGGCTATGGAGTTATCAATGACAGTCTTGTGTATGTATACAGTCAGGATGCGTCCGTAATTAACGGAACCATCGGTGAAATGCATGCCAAGAAAATTGCAAATCTTTATGATTTAGCGATGAAGATGGGTGCACCGGTAATCGGGCTCATCGATTCTGCCGGCTTAAGATTACAGGAGGCTACCGACGCGCTTAATGCATTCGGTGAAATCTACTTAAAGCAGTCTATGGCATCAGGTGTAATTCCCCAGATTACAGCAATCTTCGGAACTTGCGGTGGCGGACTTGCTATCGTTCCTTCTTTGACAGATTTTACTTTTATGGAAGAAAAGAAGGCAAAATTATTCGTAAACTCTCCCAACGCGTTGGAAGGTAACGAAATCGGAAAGTGTGATACTTCTTCTGCACAGTTCCAGAGTGAAGAAAGCGGATTGGTTGATTTTGTCGGTTCTGAAGCTGAGATTATGGGTCAGATCCGTCAGCTTGTATCTCTTCTTCCCGGAAATAACGAAGAGGAAGCAGAATTTACAGAATGTGTTGATGACTTAAATCGTTTATGTGGACAGGTTGAAGCCGGTGCGGGGGATACCGTAATCGCATTAAGTGATATTGCTGATGACGGAATGTTTGTCGAAGTCAAAGCAGCTTACGGCAAGGATATGGTTGTTGGTTTAATGAAATTAAACGGTATGACTGTTGGTGCTGTGGCAAACAGAAGTGAAATTTATGGAGAAGATGGAAAGGTGGCTGAAAAGTTAGGAGAAGAGCTTTCAGTTCGTGGATGTGAAAAGGCAGCTGATTTTATTAATTTCTGTGATGCATTTTCAATCCCTGTACTTTCGCTTACCAATGTTAAAGGATTTAAAGCAACAAAGTGCGCTGAAAAGGGCATGGCTAAGGCTGTTGCAAAACTTACATATGCATTTGCAAATGCAACTGTTCCCAAGGTAAACGTAATTACAAAGAAAGCATTCGGTAGTGCTTATGTGGCAATGAATTCAAAAGCACTTGGCGCAGACGTTACTTTTGCATGGGAAAAGGCTGAAATCGGTACTATGGATGCAAAACTTGCAGCTAAGATTATGTATGATGGCGAAGGCGCTGATGTAGTAGATGAGAAAGCAAAAGAATATGCAGCATTACAGAACAGTGCTTTAAGCGCTGCCAAGAGAGGATATGTAGATTATATTATCTCAGCTACAGAAACAAGAAAGTATGTTATCGGAGCATTTGAAATGCTTTACAGTAAGAGAGAAGACCGTCCTGCAAAGAAGCATGGCACAGTATAATTCGGAAAGGATAACACAACTATGAAAAAAATAATTACTTTGATTTGTTGTGTGCTTTTCTCCATGCTGCTTTTGACCGGTTGTGCAACACAGGAAGTGAATCTGACCGATGAAGAAAAGATGCAGGTTGAATATGATATGACCGCATTGATTAGTCTGGTTGTAGTTGAGCTTCCTACAGACGCAGAAGGGTCCTGGGATGCATATAGTCCGGAAGACCGTGAAGTGCAGTTGAGCCTGTCTAAAGATGAATGGAGCGAATTGCAGACAATATGGAAAGACTATTACAACTTTAAGATTGAATCTCAGAGTGTTTTTGAGAATGCAATTACTTCTTACCTTAGTGCTGAAGAAGAGAATGGTACTCCTACAAATCTAATGGATACGATTACCTATGCTCCTTCTGAAGAAGGTTTTACAGCAACGGCAACTCTTGTAACAGAAGTAAGAAATGTTGAAATGGTTGTTTTATATGATGAGGATATGTACATCACCAGTGTATCATTTAATCCTGTATACACTGTGGGTGAAAACATGAAAAGAGCAGCGTTAAATACGCTTCTTGGTATGGGAACCGTATTTGCAGTTTTGATTTTGATTATGTTTATTATTTCAAGCTTCTCTTTGATTTCTAAGTTTGAAGAGGCTTCTGCCGACAGAAAAGAGAAGAAGGCTGCAAAGAAAGCTGCCAAAGCAAAGGGTGATTCAGTAGACAATACCATTGCACAGATTATCGAAAAAGAAGAAACAGAACTTGCTGATGATTTGGAACTGGTAGCTGTAATCAGTGCCGCAATTGCCGCATATGAAGGAAGTTCTTCGACTGACGGTTTTGTGGTTAGAAGCATTAAGAAGTCAAATAAAAGAAGCTGGAAAAGTACGCTTAATTAGGAGGATATGAACATGAAAAATTATACAATTACCGTTAATGGAAACGTATATGACGTTGTTGTAGAAGAAGGCGCAGGCAGTGGTGTAGCTCCCGTTGCGGCTCCTGTAGTAAAGAAGGCAGCTCCCGTAGTTGCAGCAGCTCCCGCAGCTGCTCCTGCTGCAGGTGGTGCAGGCAGCATTAAGGTAGAAGCCGGTGCTGCAGGTAAGATCTTTAAGATTGAAGCTAAGGTTGGACAGGCTGTAAAGAAGGGTGATGCAGTAATTATCCTTGAAGCAATGAAGATGGAAATCCCTGTTGTTGCTCCCGAAGATGGTACAGTAGCAAGCATTGATGTTGCTGTAGGTGATCCTGTAGAAGCAGGTGCAGTTCTTGCAACATTAAACTAATCACATATTGTGGATGAAAATAAACAGGAGGTTTCTAAAAGATGGATTATATTATTAATACGCTGGGTAATCTGATTCAACAGACAGCTTTCTTTAATCTGACGATTGGAAACTATATTATGATCGCGGTTGCATGTGTATTCTTATATCTTGCAATTAAGAAAGAATATGAGCCCTTGTTGTTGCTTCCCATTGCTTTCGGTATGTTGCTGGTTAATATCTATCCTGATATTATGGCACCGATCGGAGATAACGGAGAAGCCGGCGGATTACTCTATTACTTTTATCTGTTGGATGAATGGGCAATTATGCCTTCCCTCATTTTCATGGGTGTAGGTGCAATGACCGACTTTGGTCCTTTGATTGCCAATCCTAAGAGCTTTTTACTTGGTGCAGCGGCACAGTTTGGTATTTTCGCTGCATATTTCGGAGCATTGTTATTTAATGAGACAGGCTTGGTAGACTTTAATGATAAGGCTGCTGCAGCAATTTCAATCATTGGTGGTGCAGACGGACCGACCTCCATTTTCCTTGCCGGTAAGCTTGGACAGACTGCATTACTTGGACCTATTGCGGTTGCGGCATACTCTTATATGTCATTGGTACCTATTATCCAGCCGCCTATTATGAAACTTTTGACAACCAAGAAGGAAAGAGCAATCAAAATGGAGCAGCTTCGTCCTGTATCCAAGCTTGAGAAGATTCTTTTCCCCATCGTTGTAACGATTGTTGTATGTCTGATTCTTCCGACAACAACACCACTGGTTGGTATGTTGATGTTAGGTAACTTATTCCGTGAATCAGGCGTGGTTAGACAGTTAACAGAAACCGCATCCAACGCTTTGA
>CAZYVY010000040.1:0-18678 GCA_964651555.1 uncultured Lachnospiraceae bacterium
TGTGCTTCTACATTTGCTGATTCCAACGTGCCCGAAATCATACGGGCGGTAACAACAAAAACAAGTCCCATTCCCACGAAAAGTATGGTATTCAAATCAGTAACCAAACCCAACAACGCAATCGTACCTCCTACGAGATACAAAACCTTGGGAATGCCAAAAAGCTGTCTTACAAGCGTAGAACCAAAATCGGCCTCTTTACTTCCCTTGGTTACAAGAATACCGGTTGATAAAGAAATTAACAGCGACGGAATCTGGCTTACCAATCCATCACCAATTGTTAAAATGATATATTTATCTACTGCTGACATGATATCCAGTCCTTCTCTGGTCACGCCCATGATAATACCGCCAATAATATTAACAGCAGTAATAATAAGTCCGGCTACGGCATCTCCTTTAACATACTTAACCGCACCATCCATGGAACCGAAGAAGCTGGCTTCCTGCTGGATTTTATCTCTTCGTATCTTGGCTTCTGCATCGGTAATGGCTCCGGTATTCAAATCGGCATCAATCGCCATCTGCTTACCGGGCATTGCATCCAAGGTAAAACGTGCCGTTACTTCAGCCACACGTTCAGAACCCTTGTTGATAACCATGAACTGTACCAGAATTAAAATAATAAAAATAACAACACCAACGACAAGATTACCGCTTCCTACAAAGCTACCGAATGTGGATACAACATTACCCGCTTCACCGGTTGTAAGAATCAAACGTGTTGAAGACACGTTCAATGCAATACGAAAAATCGTTGTAAAAAGCAAGACTGTCGGGAAGAAGGACATTTCCAAAACTTCCTTGGCAAACATACATCCAAATAAAATAACAAAGGAAGTAGCAATATTAAGTGTCATAAGAATGTCCAACAACCATGCCGGCAAAGGTACAATCATCATAACAAAAGCCGAAAGTACATATAAAGCAATACCAACATCTGCTTTTTTCACGCTTATTGCACCTCCTTCTTTCGCTTATTCCATTCCGTTCACTGTGCTTTTTTGCATATTATACTTTAAATTTTTCCCTGCATCTTGTATACCATAGCTAAAATATCCGCAACCGCTTTATATAATTCCGGGGGAATTACCTTTCCCAGCTCAACATTATAATAAAGCATACGCGCCAAAGGCTTATTTTCTACAATTTCCACTTTATTTTCTCTGGCTATTTCTTTAATCTTAGCAGCCAAATGGTCACTTCCCTTGGCTACTACATATGGTGCATCATACAATTCTGCGTCATATTTAATTGCTACCGCAAAATGAGTCGGGTTTGTAATGACCACATCCGCTTTAGGCAAATCCTGCATCATACGTCTTTGCGATGCCTGCATCATCTTCTGACGGATTTTACCTTTAATCTTAGGATCACCTTCTGACTGCTTATATTCATCCTTTACTTCCTGCTTGGTCATCTTCATGTCTTCACTGAATTTCCAACGCTGATAAATATAATCTGCAAAAGCAATTATCATATAAATTAGTGAAATTTTTATGCCCAAATTGATTACAATATTTCCCATTAACCCGATTGCCTGTTCAATAGGCATATCATACAGAATAAATAAATTATTCCACTCATCTTTTAATGTATCGTAAACTACCCAGCATATTAAAACAATTTTTAATATTGATTTAAGAAACTCCACAAGGGAATTCATCGAAAAAATCTTTTTAAATCCGTTAACCGGATTCATTTTACTAAGTTTAGGCTGTAAGGGTTTACTTGTAGGTTGCCACTTTACCTGTGCCACCTCCACAACTATTCCTGCCAGCAATGCCACACCGGCAAAAGGAAGACACATCAACATAATTTCAACCAAAGTTCCCCTAAAAAGAATCCAATAATCCCAAATAGAAATCTCACCTGCCACCATGCTGGTAAAGTCGGGAATTTTATTGTATATCATTGAAAACATGCTCATAAACTGATTTCCTAATGTTGAAACCCAAAGTTTCAGCAAAAGAAACATCAGAAGCAAACTAATACCAAGTCCAAGTTCCCTACTTTTGGCAACCTGACCTTCTTTTCTGGCATCGCTTAACTTTTTAGGAGTAGCCTGCTCGGTTTTTTCACCACCGGGGCCATCTTTTGCAAACATCTGCAAATCATAGGAAAGCATTACATCATTCCCTCCACAAACGATACTACTATTCGTTTCATTTGGGTAAATACCATGGAAGATACATCCGGAAGCATCCCCACCGTAACAAACAAAACCGCAAGTCCCGTCAGAACTTTTAACTGGATACCAACAGCAAACATATTCATCTGGGGTGCAACCTTAGCCAAAATACCAAGCACTGCATTCAACAACATAATCGTACAAAATATCGGCAGACAGATACGCATGCCGATTAGCATATAATCTCCCATAAATTGAACAAAAGAAGACAATATACTATCTATATTAAAATTAGCCATGCCAACCGGAATCAAGATAAACGTTTCCGCCAGCGCACTGATAAAATACTGATACATGCCGGTTATAATCATCAACAGCATCACCATATTCTGGTAATAAACACCGGTTAACGTTGCCTCCTCTTTCGTTGTCGGATCCATCTGGCTTGCCATTGCAAACCCCATTTCCATATCAGCCACACGACCGGCAAACAATACAATACTGCTGCATAGATTTGCACCAAACCCAATCAGAAGTCCTGTCGCAGCTTCTTTTAGAATAACTGTTGCCAAATCCAGAACACTTTCGTACTCAGGATACACATGAGGCTCTGTCATATAATACAGGAGTATTGAAATAAAAAAGCCCAAACCGATTTTAACTCTGTTTGGTGTATTGGACATTCCAAAAAAAGGGGCAATCGATATAAAACAAGTTACCCTTGTCATAATCAGTAAAAAATATTCTAATTCTTCAATCGGAAAAGAAAAATCTATCATATCGCTACCTTACGTATAAACTGAAATTAGACCATAGGTCGGTCATATAAGTGACGATTGTTTCCAGCATCCATCCGCCCAGCAACATCAGACCTACGAATATTCCCAAAATCTTGGGCACAAAGGTCATCGTCTGCTCCTGAATAGATGTAACCGTTTGAAAAATACTGATTACCAGACCGATAACAAGAGAGATAAGTAAAACCGGTGAAGATGTAATGATAATAATATATAATGCGTCTTTTGCAATTGTAACAACCTCTGCAACTGTCATGCCCATCTCTCCTTTCTTTTTTTATTACAGCGTCAGTAAAACGTCTTCACCAAATTCACAATTACCAAATTCCAACCGTCAGCCAATACAAATAACAATATCTTAAACGGCATGGAAATCGTAGTTGGCGGCAACATCATCATACCCATACTCATCAGTACCGATGCCACAACCATATCTATTACAATAAAAGGTATGTAAATAAGGAAACCGATAATAAATGAGGTTCTTAACTCACTGACAATAAAGCTCGGTATCAAAACAGATGTAGGAACGCCTTCCGGAGTACCATCCCACTCATTGCCGGATATTTCCATAAAAACACTGACGTCCTTACTTTGCGTCTGTGCATACATAAACTCCCGCAACGGCTCCATACCAATTTCCAAAGCCTCTTCTTCCGTAATCAGTCCTTGTTCTAAAGGCTTAATGGCAGTCTCATTAATCTCCGAAAAAATGGGACCCATAATAAAAATAGTCAAGAATATTGAAATACCTATCAACACCTGATTGGGCGGTGCTGTCTGCGTACCCAGGGCCGCACGGGTAAAATGCATGACTATTATGATTCTTGTAAATGACGTCAGCATAATCAATGCTGCCGGCAAAAACGAAATCAACGTGAGAATAATTAAGATTCTCAGGGCACCATTTAACGTTCCGTTACTTTCATCTAACGTAATCTCCAAAGATGTCTGTCCTGTTCCTGTTGTGGAAACTTCAGGCACCTCAGGTTCTTCAATTGTAATTTCAGGCAAATCCGGCATTTCTGCGGCATGTACTTCAACCGATGGAGAAATACACAATATGCCCACCATAAACAGCAGGCATATCACAGCTGCGATTTGTCTTTTGAATCTCTTAATCTTCATCATACAATCGCCTATTTCTTAAATTTAAATTTCTTTGCATTGTCAAGCAATTGCTTAAAGTCCATCTGAGGCATTCCGGTATCATCCGGAATATGTATTTCCTCTTCTTTCAGTTCACCTAAAAGCGTTATTGTATCCTTGCTGATAGCAATTGCATAGTAATGCTCTCCCACACATACAACCTGAATATACTTGTTCTGTGTAAGTTTAAAGGTTTCCAGCACACGAATATTACCCGAAAGCATCTTTCCTTTCTGGTAAGATGCAATCCAACGGGTTGTAAAATATGTCAGTGCAAGTACGCCGATAAAAATCAGCAAAACCGTTAAAAACTGAGCTATACTGTTAATTCCTCTTTCACTGCTATCCAATGCTAAAAACATTCTTATCCAACCACTTTCTTTACCGCTTCGATTACACGATCAGCCTGGAAAGGCTTAACAATAAAGTCTTTTGCACCGGACTGAATGGATTCAATAACCATTGCCTGCTGACCCATTGCAGAACACATAATAACATGCGCACCTGCATCTGCGGCTTTAATTTCTTTTAAAGCCTGAATACCATCTTTTTCAGGCATTGTGATGTCCATCAATACCAAATCAGGCTTTAATTCATTGTATTTTTCAACCGCTTTTACACCGTTTTCAGCTTCCCCCGCAACGGTGTATCCATTCTTTGTAAGAATGTCCTTAATCATCATACGCATGAATGCTGCATCATCAACGATTAAAATGTTTTTTCCCATAGTTTTTTTCTCCCTATCGACTATTTAATAATTTCAGTAACACGAATACCGAAGTTTTCTTCAATTACTACTACTTCACCTTTTGCCACGAACTTGCCATTTACCAATACGTCAATGGGTTCGCCGGCAATTTTATCAAGTTCTATAATGGTACCCGGAGCAAAATCCAAGATATCTGCTATGGACTTCTTTGTACGTCCCAATTCTACTGTAACTTCCAAAGGTACATCCATAATCAAGCCCATATTTTCCTGTGCAACAGGTTGCTGCGCTTGCGGTGTAAATGTTTGGAACTGTGCCGGTTGCACATTTACGCTCTGCATTGGCATCTGCTGATACATAGGCATTCCCATTGGCGGCATCTGAGGATACATGGGCATTCCCATCTGCGGCATCTGTTGGTAAGCTGACATATCAGGTTGCATAGGTACAGGCTGCGGCTCCGGCATAACAGGCGCCGGTGCCGGCATAGGTTCCGGTACAGGAGCGGGCGCAGGTGCAGGACTTTCCTCTTGCGGAGCCTCCATAGCGCTGCCTCCCATTTGTTGTTCCATAAAGGTATCATATAAAGATCTTGCAAACTCGATAGGATATAACTGTAGGATTGTACTGTCAACCAAATCTCCTATCTGCATTCTGAATGCGATTCTTACAAAAGTATCTGTAAGGAACCCTGCAATATCTTCCGCATTTTTAAATTCATTCAGATTAATCAGGCTTGCCTGCGGCGGGCTGATATCAATCATCGTACCTAACATAGAGGAAAGGGATGTTGCGGAAGAACCCATCATCTGATTCATGGCTTCAGAAATAGCACTCAAATGCAATTCTCCCAATTCTCCATCCGTATTGGTTCCGTCTCCTCCCATCATGAGGTCTGTAATGACTTTTACATCCTGTTCTTTTAAAATCAGTATGTTGGAACCGTCTAAACCAACTGTGTACTTAATCTGAATAAAAACACAAGGTTTCTCATAATCATCAATCAAGGTATCCCACGTTGCCAGTGAAACCACCGGTGTGGTAATGTTAACTTTTCTGTTTACTAAGGAATAGAGTGTGGTTGCGGAAGTACCCATACTGATATTGGCAACTTCACCAATGGCGTCCTTTTCTACATCCGTCAGAATACTTTGATCCACTTCTGTAGTCTTGCTTTCGTCATCCGATGAGGCACTTAAATCTATTCCGTTCAACAACGCGTTAATCTCGTCCTGAGACAAAATTCCGTCCACCGATTATTCCTCCTCTCTAATTACTGATGTTACCTTAAGTGCATACTTCTCGCTGCTCTCTCCGGCAACAGCCGTAAATTTTTTTATATTGCCGACGTAGACATCAAGTGCATTATCTACGCACGTATCCAATCTGATGATATCGCCGACCTGAAGTCCTGCGAAATCGCTTACCGTTACGCTGCTTCTACCCAATAGAGCTTTTACCGGAACATCAACCCGTTTCAACATGCTCTCCAGATATTCATTGTAATTTTCATCACTGTCTCTGGTCATGGTTGAGAACCAGAACTTAGTATTCAAATTATCAATGATATCTTCCAAGGTAATGAATGGCAACGATACGTTCATAAAACCTTCCACATCACCGATTTTAATGCTAAGCGTTACAATTGCAATCATTTCGTTCGGTGCTATAATCTGTGCAAACTGCGGATTGGTTTCAATCCGTTCCAAAACCGGATTAACTTCTACTACATTTCGCCACGGTTCACGTAGCAGTTGCATGCAAATAACCATGATTTTATCCAGAATTGACAACTCGATTTCCGAAAAATCCCTGGTCTTTTCCAATGCGGCCCCTTTACCCCCTAACATTCGGTCAACAATGGCATATCCTAAATTCTCTGTCATTTCAATAATGATATCACCCGGTAAGGGTTTAAAATTCACGATTGCCAGAATAACCGGATTAGCAAGAGCGTTTGAAAACTCCGAAAAAGTTACAGTTTCCGAACTAACCACATTTACCTGTACATTTTTTCTTAAATAAACCGGAAGATTGGTTGATAAAAGTCTTCCGTAATGTTCAAAAATAAGTTCCAAGGTTCGAAGATGTTCTTTTGAGAACTTTGCAGGGCGTTTAAAGTCATAATTCTTGACTTGTACTTCCGCCGACTGATCTTTAATCTCGTCAACATCTATCTCACCGCTGTTCAGTGCTTTTAGCAAATTATCAATTTCGCTTTGCGAGAGTACCTCACCCACAAGTCCACCTCCTGCCTTTTTATAATTTGCACCGTTTGCACGGTTAATTCACAGGATTTACTGGAAGATGATATCGCTGAATGATACATCGAACACAAAATCAGAACCACCATACTTCTTCTGGACACGTTCCAAAATCTCTGCCCTGATTTTATCCTGATTTACTCGCGCATCATCCATTGTGTACTCTTGGAACACTTCGCTGATAATGCTCTTTAAAATCAATTCATTATCACCAATGGTTGAGCCGTACTTCTTATAATCCTTATGCTGCGAATTCATAGAAAAGAAGACTCCGACCTGACAATAATGCCTAGCTCCATCTGTATCGGTTTTTAACTCAACCGTCATCTCCTCTGATATGGAATAGGTGACAATATTCTCAATAGGAACTTCATTCTCTTTTTCTTCCGTTTCAGTGCCACCCAGTTCAATATCCAACACCTTTGCAACACTTGTTACAATCTCTGCTGTTTTTTGATTAGTCGTCACTACACTAAACATGGTAATGGCACTCAGCACCACATTGATTAAGGTACAGCCTAAAATCAAAATAGATATAAAATTCTTTTTCATTTCCTGCCTCCGGTTCTCACTGTTAATGGGAACTCAATGTATTATATATCTTAATTTCTACTCTACGATTCATTGCCCTGCCTTCCGGTGTGGAATTATCCGCAATCGGGATATACTCTCCTCTTCCGGAATGTTTAATATTTTCCGGTGCCAACGTGGTATTTTCAATCAAATAATGAAATACCGTAATGGCTCTGGCGCTACTCAATTCATCATTGTTAGAATATTTAAAACCACTCATTGGAACGTTATCGGTATGACCTTCCACCTCAATGGTACTTTCAGCATACCTCTCCAATATTTTGGCAATCTGTGCCATAACAGCCATGGACTCTTCCTTCAGCTCCGCATCACCCGAATCAAACAAAAGCGCACCATTCAGCGTTAACTGGACATACTGGGAATTAAAAGTAACACCAATATCTTCGCCCAAACCGCTTTCATCCAATGCTTCTTCTATTTTTTCAGCCAGTTCTTCCGACTCAGCCAATTTTTGGCTTTCATACTCTTCCAATGCATCCGGCACAACCTCATCACTGTCTGCAGATTTACCAACACTATGAAGATAATTATCCAGCTGATTCAGCTGACTGACTCCGTTGCTGATTAACATTCCCTCGCCAACGGCCTGCCCGCCGGAAGAGAAAATGCTGAATGTATCCGAAAAAGAAGCCGCTACCAATTCAAACTTCTGGGCATCTACAGTTGACATAGAGAATAATAAAACGAAAAAACAAAGCAATAAGTTCATAAGATCGCTAAATGTAGCCATCCACGCCGGAGATCCCGGTGATGGTTCTTCCGGTTTACGTTTTGCCATCTTATTCACCTCCCTCTTCGTCTGAAGCAGCACTCATGCGCTCAGCGGGAGCAAGGAATGATTTCAGTTTTTCTTCAATTACGCGGGGATTTTCACCGGCCTGAATTGAAAGAAGACCCTCTATCATAATTTCTTTTAACATAATTTCTTCGGAATTATAAGCTTTCAGCTTGCTTGATACCGGAGTACAAATCCAGTTAGCCAGCACCGAACCATAGAACGTTGTTACCAAAGCAGTCGACATCGCCGGTCCGATTGCGGACGCATCTTCCATTTTCTGAAGCATAAGAATAAGACCTATCAAAGTACCAATCATACCCCAAGCAGGTCCCATAGCACCCAAATCCTGCCAAAAACCAATTTTTGTCTTATGTCGTTCCTCTGTACTAACCAATTCCGTTTCCAGAATCGCACGAACCAACTCAGGATCTGTTCCGTCTACTATAAGCAAAATACCTTTTTTTAAAAAATCATCATCCAGTTCACTAGCCACTTCTTCTAAGGAAAGAAGTCCTTCCTTACGGGCAACATTGGATAAATCAATAATTTTTGTAATCATTTCAGGGACGTTTTGTGTCGGACTTTTAAAAATCAAAAGAAAACTCTTTAGTCCGGCTATGTAATCTTTCATGGAGTAAGACGCCATAACTGCAAAAAACGCTCCACCAAATGTAATCAATATCGAAGGAACATCTATAAAATATCCAATTGCGGCGAACCCGTCATCTCCGGTTACCATACCGAAAATCATCATACCGAAGCAGACAACAAGTCCGATAATTGAAGCCAAATCCACTTTTAATCACCACTCATTCCGCATCAATTTGCAAAAATATCCTTTCTATACGATTTTACTAAATTTTTCACGTCTTGTCTACTTTCTTTTACAATTATTTTCTTCCCCGTGACCAAAGAAATTACTGTATCCGGAGTTTCCTCCACAACCTCGATTAATTGGTTATTTATCAGAATTTTTGTGCCGTTTAATCTGGTCAATTCAATCATTACTCTACCCCGTTTCCATAAGTTACCTGTCATCTTATATAAATATGCGAAAAAAGCCTACAAATCTATGTCATTTATAGGACTGCATACCATCATTACCATTATACTATATTTTAATTAAATAAACAACCAGAGGACTACCAAAAATAGTCCTCCGGCTATTATTTTAATTATCTCTTAAGATTTACAAGTTCTTCAAGCAATGTATCAGAAACTGTAATAATACGGCTGTTTGCCTGGAAACCACGCTGAGTAATAATCATATCTGTAAATTCAGCAGAAAGGTCAACATTACTCATTTCCAATACACCGGTAGACATATATCCGCCACCTGCGGTAACATCCACACCGATACCATCAAACTCACCTGAGTTCAATGTTGCACTGTATAAGTTGTCTCCTTCCTTCTGTAAGCCGGAAGCATTGGCGAATGATGCTACTGCAATCTGTCCCAGCAATCTGGTCTGACCGTTGTCATAAGATGCATAAATCATACCGTTGTTCTGAATGGATACACCTGATAATTCACCGAGTCTACGTCCTGCTCCAAGACCATCCTTATCACCGGAAACCATACCAATGGTAGATGTTTTGTTGTTATTAAACATAGATGATGCAGTCCAATCAATGGTTACATCTGAAAAATGTGTTAAATCAACAAGATTTCCAAGAATATCCGTAGTACTGTTTGCAAAATCAAGCACTGCTGTATCTCCACCATTAATAGATTTAAACTCACCGGTTGCAGTATCATAAATCAATGTATTACCGGAAAGTATGGTTGTTGAGGTAATCTGCGCCTGTCCGTCCGGAGCTACCATAAATTCATAAGTAGTATTGGGGACTGTTGTATCTACTCCATAAGCTTCTTCGATGGTAATCTGCTTTACAAAATTAGTGCCATCATATGTTGTTTCAGCTTCTACCGTAAAATCCTGCGTAAAGGTAAATGTTACATTTCCCTCCTCGTCCATAGTAGCATCAAAACCATTCAAACCTGCCTTTCCAAGTACAGTTGCCCAATCAGTATCTGTATCGGAAGTTAAATGGTATGTAGTAGTTCCGTCATCATAGTAATAATAATTACCACCATTGGCATCTGTTACATAAATCAGATTAAAAGCATCCTCAAGGTCATCCTTCGAAATAGTTCCATTACCATCCAATGTAATGGTAGAACCTGCAGCATACTTTGTATTTGCAGCTACAGAATCAGGTACGGAATAGGTAATACCGCTTACTTTCTCTGCATCATAATCAGACAACGCTTCAGAAAATCCTGCTTTTTTATAATATTTATCTGTCTGTGAATCATAAGTCACTTCATCCAGCAAGCTTGCCAGTGTAGTTTCTTCCAACACCTTTTCCTGACCAAATGTTGCAATGTCATTAATGCTTCCTACATTATAACGGTCTTTTAAGGACTCATTGGTTGTTCCGTCTAAAATATCTGTTAATTCAACAGTATACTGACCTTCTTCATCCATACTCTTGATTGCAAATTTAGCAGTATAAGAATATCCGAGTCCATCATAAATACTTACGCTGATTACCTTACCATCTTTAGATGCCGCATTAGTATCATTTTTATCAAGAATACCTGAAACATATGCATTGGTTGTTGCCTCAGGAGGGTATGTTAAATTGTCTGCGCTCATGATTCTTAACGGTTCAACAATATCCTGCTTGATTGTCTGGGTTTCGGGATCAACGCCCCATCCCATTACATTGTAACCATTGGACGTCATCGCAAGATTACCTGCCGCATCCACATAGAAAGAACCATCTCTTGTAAAATAATTACTCAAACCATCACTCACAATAAAGAAGGCGTCACCGGTAATTCTAATGTCAAAAGGATTACCTGTGGTTTGTGTTGCACCTGCTGTTGTAATAGCAGTCGAAATAGCACCGCTTGTAACACCAAGACCAATCTGTTTTGCATTTACGCCGGCAGTACCGGTTATTTCGTTAGGGCCTGATGCACTCTGTGTTGTCTGATACATCAATTCACCGAATGTAATAGACTGAGATTTGTATGCTGTTGTGTTTACGTTTGCAATATTGTTACCAATAACATCCATCTTAATCTGGTGGGTTTTTAATCCTGATACACCAGAATATAATGCTCTCATCATAATATTTGACCTCCCAAATAATATTTTGACGTTTTCGTTTCCTCTGTCAGTCAGAAACGTTAGCCCCCTTGTAAGGTCCGGCTATGCAATTACTGCTCCGTCAATGTTTGTAAAAATGTTCCCTCTGGCTTCTGTCTGGTCTAATGCCGTGACTACTGTTTTATTTGGTACATTCACGATAAATGCCAATTCATCCACGATTACCAGAGAATCTTTGATACCCTTCTGACCTGCATTTCTGGCACCTTCCTGTAATCGTTCCATCTGCGTCTCCGACAATTCGATATTTCTATCCAACAACCTGCCGGTTGCATGCTTGGAAAATTTCAGCTCCGTGACCTCTTCCTGCTCCGTTGTCCGGTGCAGAACTTCCTGGAATGATAGTCCTGTTCCTATCTGTTGCCTCGAAATTGTTTTGTTTACGGGAAGCTGTCCGCTTACCTGTAGGTTTGAAAGATATTGACTGTTTTCAATCTTCATCTTCATCCCTCCCTGGAATTATTCGGTTACGGTTCCCTCCGCACTGTCAGCCTCTTCTGTCACTGTTTCTTCTTCTGCTTTGTTTTCGCCGTTTTTAGCAATTTCTTCTGCCACTTCACTTGCTACCGCCTCAGCCTCTGCAAGAAGCTGATTGATTTTGTTTATGTAGTCAGCAATCAATTCTTCTTTCTCTGTGCCAAGTAATTCAACCTGATAATCAGACATGGTTGCGTATACATTGTAAATCTTCAAAACAGAAGTCGCATCATTTAACGTTACCTGGTCAACCGCCGGAAGTTCATTCAATTCCTTATCAATTGCCTCAACTGCTTCAATACCGGTCTGATACTCTTCATCAATTACCTGTACCACATCATCAATAGAATAAAGTGTTCCGTCAATACTTAAGTACGCTTTGTTTGACTGATATGTTACGGATTCAACCTGTCCCTGAATAGTTGTGGTTTTTCCGGAATCGGATGTACTCTCAATAATAACTTCTTTTCCAACCAGTTCAGACGCTCTGGAAAGTGTCATATTTGCACTCATGTTCTGCATCTGTTCCAGTTCGGAGAATGTTGCATACTGAGAAATATACTCCGTATTGGATGTCGGTTCAAGAGGATCCTGATATTTCATCTGCGCCACCAGCAATTGTAAAAACGCTTCCTTATCCATTGAATTAGAGGACGAAGTTGTTGTTGTTTCTTTTGTTGTAATCTGTGATGTAGATGTAATTAACTCACCATCCACATATTGTGCTGATAAACTCATCTTTTTTCCTCCTACGCCATAAAGTCTACTGTATTTCCGTCTGCTTCCATCATTTCTGCTACGAGCTGTTCTTCTTCTGTCAGCTCTTCTTCCATCCAGTTTTCGTTCAAATTAATATTACGAATACCGGTTCTCTTTGTTTCTGCCTGTGCTTCCGCTTCTCTGTTGTCATTCTGTTGCATGTTATTGTTGAAAGAATGGCTTTCAACCGTAACTTCTACAGCATCAATCTTAACACCCTGTTCAGCAAAATTTTCCTTCAACTGAATCATCTGCATTTCCAAGGCTGCCTTCACTGTTTCGTTCTGCACAACAAACTGTGCTGTTACATTTCCCTGTTTTGAACTTAAGTGAATATGAAGCGAACCAAGACTTTCGGGATTTAACTGCATCTCAACCTCTGAAATTCCGGGTCGAACCTGTGTCTTAATATAATCCCCTATCTGATCGTAAATCTCTTGCGTTGTTACATTTCCCTCAAACAGATTCTGCACATATTCCGCATTTTCCTGATTTACAACCTGTGTGTTACTGTACTGGGAGTTTCCTTCCGCAGCCATCATGTTATTCTGTGGTGTATTGTTTCCTTCACTCTTGGAATTTTCTGTGTCGGACTGTACGTCATCAACAACTTCAGTTTCCATGGCAGAAACTGTTTCATTGACATCCTTTTGTACAGTTGTTTCTGTGGTTTCCTGTTCTGTTTCAACCACTTCCTTCACTGTCGTCTGCACTTCTTCAGTATGTTCAACAATCTGTACATTCTGTAATGTTGTTTCCTCCATTACAGGTCTTTCAGGTTCTTCCACCTGAACCTCCGGCATTTCAACATTTTGTTCAAACTGCTGCATTACCTCCTGCATCTGTACATCTGTTAACTGGTGTTCCGTCTGAATGTGGGTAAAAAGTTCTTCAGCAACCGCATTCAACTCCTGCAACACCTGATATGCATCTGCATTCGTAAGAAGTTCAACCGGTGTGGAAATCTGCTCCACTTCCATAACCAACGTTGTCATACCTTCCGGTGTAAAAAGTGTCATATCCGTAAGTCCTAAAACTTCCATCACTTCTTCCAGCTCTTCTACCGAAATATCAAGTTTTTCTGCTATCTCCGTTTTTAATTCTTCCACCGCGGTCTCGATTTCTTTTTCCAAAACATCCATATCCTTAGGTTCATTTTCTACTTCAACCGTATCACTTTCCCTAAGTTTTTCTGCAGTTTTGGTACCGCCCATGGTTTTTTCGGTAACAGAAGGTTTTACCTGTTCCTGTTCCGGTTCCGTTGTCTGTGCATCCGCTGTTTTGTCCGCCGCCGTCTGAAAGATTCCTGCGAACTCACCGTTTTGCATCTCAGAACTGCTTGCGCTGCTACTAATGTTAGTAAACATTTCTCCCAGCTGTGTTACTGTTGCACTGGTCATCCAAACTCCTCCTTCCTTATGAATTTTTCAAGGTTCTTCACATATTTATAAGCACTTATTTACAATGCTTCATGTGCAATCATATTATATATCGGTCATTTACGCTAATTTCTTAACTGTCCGGCTCCATAATTTTTGTAATTCTTGCCGCCACTTCCGGGTCCATTACCCCTAGAATTGCGCCTCTTTCGTCCGCTTCCATGGCTCCGAGAATTTTCGCCGCCAAATTCAAGTCATCCGTCATCGCTTCAAAAATACCGGCGGCCTCTTTAGGCTTCATCTCAGAGTATGCCTGTGCATATTCTTCAACTTCGGCACTGTATGTTTCCTGCGTCACCACCTGCTGATATAAATATGCCGCAGTCTCAGGATCCATCCCCTCAAAATATTTCATAAAAGCCTCTACTCCGGGACCTTCTTCCGAATATATTACTTCATCATAAAACTCCGTCTTAATTCTCTGGAATTCCACCTGGTTAGCTTCAAATGTCTCCAGACGTTTTACCTCTGCCACCAGCGCAGCAATCTGTTCTTCATTTGCCGCATTGATTTCCTGATAATTAGCTATCTGTTCTTCATAATACTTAATCTGCTCCACAGCATCTTTTAAGCTGCTGTATCCGTAATAGCTCTCCACATCCTCTGTTTCCGTAATACTGTCCTTGGGCAAAATTTTATTTAAAACAGGAACGTCTTTAATAATCGGTGCCACCACATTGGTTCCAATACCGCCCACATCCAGTTTTATCAATAAAACAGTAATTCCCAGCCATATCACTACCAATAAAAGAGTCACAAAGAACACCGCCACACCGTTACCGGAAGATTCAGCATCCAGTTCCGCTTCCTGTGCTGCCAGTTCTTTTGCACGTCTTTTCGCCTCTTTTTTCTGCTTTTTTTCTTCGTTCTTCAGTTTTTTGCGTTCCGCTTTAATCCGTTCACGTTCCGCTTTTTCTTTTATATCATCTTCATGAACTGCCATATGCAACTTCCTTTCATTGGCTATTTTCTTGCCGAACGATAACTGTTAAGTTCATCTATCTGTTTATTTTCTGCGCGATTTTCTTCCTGTAGAAATTCTTCAAACGCATGCTCCCGGAGTTTTTCGTAGGTTTTCGTCTGGACTCTGGCATCTGTCATTTTCTTAAAAGCAGCATCCACTGCTTTTTGTGCAACCGCAACCGAAAGACGTTGTTGCTTTTCCAGCTCTTTCACATGTTCGATGGATTTTTTATTCTCCATAATTTCAAAAACATCCAGTTGCTCACTACGCAACTTAATCCCGTATGCAATATAATCATCCCGACGTTTTATGATATCATCCAGCTTCTGTTGTTCTTCCAAAAGTTTCTGCTGTGCCTGGGCAAAATCCTGCTTCGCCTGTTCTTCCAGCTTGCCTTTCATATCCAATATACTCTGCATGCGAAAACGAAACACTGACATGTTTTACCTCTTCTGTCGAAAAACACTCATTTTTAACCGAACAGTTCCTGCATCAGAGCCACGGTTTCTTCATAAGTATATTTTTCATCTGTCTGCTGACATAAAAATTTATTTACCTTATCAATATATGCAATTGCTTCATCAATAGCCGGGTTACTGCCCTTCTTATACGCGCCGATATTAATCAAATCCTCCGCGTCACTGTAAGTCGCCATAATCCCTTTGATACGTGAAGCCAAACGTTTCTGGTCACGCTCCGTAATCATGGACATACATCGGGATATCGATTGCAAAACATCAATTGCAGGATAATGATTCTTATGCGCCAGCTTACGGTTTAACATAATATGTCCGTCCAAAATACTTCTGGCAGTATCCGTAATCGGCTCATTAAAATCGTCACCATCCACCAATACCGTATAAAGTCCTGTAATGGAACCTTTATCGTCTTTGCCCGCGCGTTCCAAAAGTCTTGGCATTTCCGCATATACACTTGGAGGATATCCTCTGGTTACCGGCGGTTCCCCGCTGGCCAGACCGATTTCTCTCTGTGCCATGGAAAAACGCGTCAACGAGTCCATCATCAAAAGAACATCCTTACCCCGGTCACGGAAATATTCTGCAATGGCCGTAGCAGTCTTGGCAGCCTTGTTTCGCTCCAGTGCAGGCTTGTCAGAAGTAGCAACCACAACTACCGAACGCCGCATACCCTCTTCGCCCAAGTCTCTTTCGATAAATTCCCGGACTTCTCGGCCACGCTCTCCAATCAGGGCAATTACATTGATATCTGCCTTGGTATTTCTGGCAAACATTCCCATTAACGTGGATTTACCCACACCTGAGCCTGCAAAAATACCGATTCTCTGACCTTTTCCAACAGTAATCAAGCCGTCAACCGCTTTTACTCCCAACGGCAAAACCTCATCAATAATTTCTCTCTGCATGGGTGCCGGTGGTGCCGCTTCCACGCTGTATGCCGCACCGCCGGTAAACATTTTACCGTTTAACGGTCGTCCTAAGCCGTCCAATACCTGACCTAACAAAAAAGGACCAACCTGTATTTTCAAGGAAGTTCCCTGATTTTCCACAAGACATCCCAAACCAATGCCATTGGTCTCTTCGTATGGCATCAGAAGGGTCTTATTGTCTTTAAACCCTACAACCTCTGCCATAACGGATTTACTTTTGTCTTCTTCCGTATAAATACAGCAGATGTCGCCAAGGGTAGCGTCCGGTCCGGACGACTCAATGGTAAGTCCAACCACGTTCACTACCTTGCCGAGTTTTTTATAATAATTTTTCTGTTTTAAACATTCGTACTTATTTACATTGATAGTACTCATTCAAAACCTCTGTTTGCTTCTTATTCGTAACTTAATAATTTTAATTCTTTACGCAATTGTTCCATCTGCGTCTGGAATCCACAATCAAAGATTCCCCCATCCGTTTCAATGATGCATTGACCTTTCTTCATGCTGAAGTCTTCCACAACCTCAACATTCTCCGCAGAGATGCCGGTTCCGGCCACCATTTCCTTTTTCTGCATGGAGGCATAAGGATAATCTTCCTTGGATACATGCAACAAGAATTTTTTAACGCCTTCCAGTTTAAACAACGTCGTATTAACCAAATGGACCACAATATCCCTGTGTTCAGTCAAATCAATTCCAAGAACATGCTCATAAATATCCGTCAATACATCCATAAGCTGGGGTTCTAATTCTTCCATCTTCAATCGATATTCATCTTCCAGTTCTTTTCGACGTTGCGCAAATTCCACTGATTGACGTTGTGCCAGCTCGTCCGCCTGTTTTTTACCTTCCGCATATCCCTTGGCACTACCTTCCTGACTTGCAGCTTTTTTTAATTCTTCCGCTTCTTTTTTGGCCTTCGCAAGAATCTGTTCTGCCTCGGCATTTGCCTGGGCAAGAATATCGCTTGCCGCCTTGTTTGTCATCTGAATATCCGCCTTATGTCCGACAGTTTCTTCTTTTGCTTCATCATTCCCTGCCGGAAAATAATTACCGTCATCCGCTTCATCCAACAACACCGCAACCTCTGTTGCTGCTATCCCTTCCGAAAACACATCACTAACGGTTTCTGCAGGTGTTTCTTCTACATAGCGGGCAATTTCTTCCAGTTTCTTTGCGACAATTTCATTGCTGTTGATGACCCGGGTTTCCTGCTCCCGCACAACCACGGAAGACTTAAAGAAATTACTAGACAATGATCTCGTCACCTCCACCTCTGGAGATTACAATTTCTCCGGAATCTTCCAGTTTTCTAATTGTATTAACAATCTTCTGCTGTGCCTCTTCTACGTCTTTCATTCTGACAGGACCCATGAATTCCATATCTTCCTTAATCATTACCGCGAGACGTTTTGACATATTGTTGAAAATCGCATTCTGTACTTCTTCATTGGCACCTTTGAGTGCAACGGCAAGATCATTATTATCAACATCACGCAGCACGCGCTGGATTGCCCGGTCGTCCAAAAGCAGAATGTCTTCGAACACAAACATTTTCTTTCGGATTTCGTCTGCAAGTTCGGGATCTTCGATTTCCAAAGTCTCCATGATATGTTTTTCCGTACCACGGTCTACCGTATTCAAAATTTCCACAACATGGTCTACACCACCGATAATGGTGTAATCCTGGTTGACAAGGTTTGCCAGCTTTGATTCCAAAATTTTCTCTACTTCCTTGATAACATCCGGGCTGGTTCTGTCCATGGTGGCAATACGCCTTGCTACTTCCACCTGCTGTTCCGGTGACAATGCCGAAACAATCATTGCACACTGCGAAGGTCCGAGATAAGACAAAATCAACGCAATGGTCTGAGGATGTTCATCCTGGATAAAACTCAACAACTGGCTGGCATCTGTTTTACGCACAAATTCGAAGGGTTTTACCTGAATTGATGCAGTCAGACGATTGAGTACTTCCACTGCCTTGTCTGTACCCAGAGCCTTTTCCAAAAGTTCTTTGGCAT
>CAZYVY010000041.1:0-18620 GCA_964651555.1 uncultured Lachnospiraceae bacterium
TGTATTAAGAAAGGGTATGAAAAAAGCTACTGACTGTGCGGTAGAAGCAATTGCACAGATGAGTGCAAAGGTTAACGGTAAAGAGCACATTGCAAGAGTAGCTGCTATTTCAGCAGGTGATGATGAAGTTGGTAACATGGTAGCAGACGCTATGGAAAAGGTTTCCGGAGACGGTGTTATTACCATTGAAGAAAGTAAGACCATGCAGACCGAACTTGATCTGGTAGAAGGTATGCAGTTTGACCGCGGTTATCTTTCTGCTTACATGGCTACAGATATGGAAAAGATGGAAGCGGTTCTTGAAAATCCTTACATCCTGATTACAGATAAAAAAATCAGCAATATTCAGGAAATTCTTCCTGTATTGGAGCAGATTGTACAGTCCGGCGCAAAACTTTTGATTATTGCAGAGGATATCGAAGGCGAAGCACTTACAACCCTCATTGTAAATAAGTTGAGAGGTACGTTTAATGTTGTAGCTGTTAAGGCTCCCGGATATGGTGACAGAAGAAAAGCAATGCTTGAAGATATTGCAATTCTTACCGGCGGTAAAGTTATCAGCGAAGAACTTGGTCTGGACTTAAAAGAAGCTACATTGGCAGATATGGGTCGTGCTAAATCTGTTAAGGTTCAGAAAGAAAACACTATTATTGTTGACGGTGCAGGTAACCCCGAAGCAATTGCAGCAAGGGTTGGTCAGATTAAGAGACAGATTGATGAAACTACATCAGAATTTGATAAAGAAAAGCTTCAGGAACGTCTTGCGAAACTGGCAGGCGGTGTTGCAGTTATCCGCGTAGGCGCTGCTACAGAAACCGAAATGAAGGAAGCAAAACTTCGTATGGAAGATGCTTTGGCAGCTACCAGAGCGGCAGTAGAAGAAGGTATTATCGCAGGCGGCGGTTCTGCATACATTCATGCTTCTAAGAAAGTTAAAGCTTTGGCTGAAACTTTGGAAGGTGATGAAAAGACCGGTGCAAAGATTGTGCTTAAGGCGTTGGAAGCTCCTCTTTATTACATTGCAGCAAATGCCGGTCTTGATGGTAGCGTGATTATTAATAAGGTTTATGAATCAGAAGCAGGTATCGGTTTTGATGCATACAAAGAAGAATATGTAAACATGGTAGAGGCAGGTATTCTTGATCCTGTAAAGGTTACAAGAAGTGCATTACAGAACGCAACCAGTGTTGCTTCTACACTTCTTACTACCGAATCCGTTGTGGCAACGATTAAGGAAGATGTTCCCGCTATGCCCGCAGGCGGCGGAATGGGAATGATGTAAAAATCCCGATTTTAACGGAAAAGTTTGACGAAAGTCTTAGAAAGTGGTATGCTAAGCAATAACGCTTGCATACCATTTTTTATGTGGAAAGATAATAGAAAATATATGTGGGTGCATATGTTACAAAGAGAAAAATTGGAGGAAAGAATTTATGAAAAAGTTTTTAACAGTTTTATGTGCAGTAGTAATGATGGCTACATTATGTGCATGTGGTTCAAGCAATGAACTGGTAATGGCAACCAATGCAGAGTTCCCGCCTTATGAATATCATGACGGAGAAGACATTGTTGGTATTGACGTGGAAATTGCACAGGCGATTGCCGATGAAATGGGTAAAGAACTTGTCATTGAAGATATGGCATTTGATTCCATTATTATGGCTGTTTCTACAGGTAAAGCAGATATGGGTGTTGCAGGTCTTACCATTAGTGAAGACCGTTTGGAGTCTGTTAATTTTTCAACTCCGTATACAACAGCTGCTCAGGTTATCATTGTAAAAGAAGGCAGTGATATTACCTGTCCCGAAGATTTGGAAGGCAGAAACGTTGGTGTTCAGCTGGGTACAACCGGTGATATTTATGCAGGAGATATTGAAGGAGCAACCGTTGAGCGCTACAACAAGGGATATGAGGCAGTTCAGGCTCTTCTTCAGGATAAGGTAGATGCGGTGATGATTGATTCACAGCCTGCAAACGTATTTGTTGAACAGAATGAAGGAATTTATGTGGTTGACGAAGCATTCACATACGAAGAGTATGCTATTGCGGTTGCCAAGGATAATACAGAACTTTTAGACGAAATCAATGCAGCAATTGCTAAATTGGAAGAATCAGGCAAACTTCAGGCAATCATTGACAAGTATATTGCTGCTGAATAATTTATACGGAGAGTTTCATGAATTTTATAACGAATTTTTTTACGGAATTTGCAAATGATTTTTATTTGAATTTTATAAAAGAAGACCGTTGGAAATATATCGTTGACGGATTGGGAGTTACTTTGGAGGTAACTCTCTTTGCCGTTTTAATTGGTATTGCTCTGGGCTTCATTGTGGCGATTATCCGTTCCACACATGATAAAACAGGTAAGATGAAATTCCTAAACTGGTTGTGTAATATTTATCTTACCGTAATCAGAGGTACACCGGTTTTAGTGCAGCTGTTGATTATTTATTTTGTTATTTTTGGTAGTGTCCGGGTTGATAAGGTGCTGGTGGCAGTGATTGCATTCGGTATTAATTCCGGGGCGTATGTGGCAGAGATTGTACGAGGCGGTATTATGTCCATTGATGCGGGCCAGTTTGAAGCCGGAAGAAGTTTAGGGTTTAATTACACCCAGACCATGATTCATATTATCCTTCCTCAGGCATTAAAGAATGTGCTTCCGGCTCTGGGCAATGAATTTATTGTACTGTTAAAAGAAACCTCGGTAGCAGGCTATATCGCGTTAGAAGATTTGACTAAAGGTGCGGATATTATCCGAAGTCAAACCTTTTCACCGATGATGCCCCTGCTGGCAGTTGCGGCAATTTATCTTGCCTTCGTAATGCTGCTTAGCTGGTTAATTAAGTTGCTTGAAAGGAGGTTGCGTAACAGTGAGCGATAAGAAAAGATTACAAATGGAAGAAATAAAAGCTGTTTGGGAAGCCTCCGGAAGCCCTTTGATTCAGGTGAGAGATTTGGAGAAACATTTTGATGATTTGCATGCATTGAATGGTGTCTCTGTGGATATCAACAAAGGTGATGTGGTATTCGTGGTTGGTCCCTCTGGTTCAGGAAAGAGTACGTTTTTGCGCTGCCTTAACCGCCTTGAAGAACCTACGGCCGGCGAGATTTTATTCGAAGGAATCAATATTACCGATAAAATGACCGACATTAATCTGCATCGTCAGAAGATGGGTATGGTATTCCAGCAGTTTAATTTATTCCCGCATATGACGATTATGAAAAATCTGACTTTGGGGCCTGTAAAGCTTCAGAATATGTCTAAAGAAGCGGCAGAGGCGCAGGCAATGCAACTTCTGGAACGTGTAGGTTTGGCGGACAGAGCGGATGCCTATCCCAACCAGTTATCGGGTGGGCAGAAACAGCGTATCGCCATTGTTCGAGCACTTTGTATGAAACCGGATGTAATGCTGTTTGATGAGCCTACATCAGCGTTGGACCCTGAAATGGTTGGCGAAGTTCTTGCGGTTATGCGTGACCTTGCAGAAGAAAAGATGACCATGGTTGTGGTAACCCATGAAATGGCATTTGCCAAAGAGGTTGCAAGTCGAGTGATTTTTATGGCTGATGGTAAAATCGTGGAAGAAGCCGCACCTGAGGAGTTCTTTGAACATCCCAAGACCGAGAGATTGCAGAACTTCCTTGCGAAGGTATTATAAAAGCAAAATAAGTAAGAAGATAAAACCTTGGAAATTATTGTTTCTGAGGTTTTTTGTATGGGAAAGTTCTTGTAATGGATGAGGAGACGTTTTCGTTATAATAAAAAGGTATTGATTACGCTATTATTTATGGTGGCTGGGCATGTGCGGGCAGTATAAGCAAGATTTCCTGGTTTAAGGAAAATATAAACAAATGGGAAGGTAAGACGCTGATTGCATTTTGTGTCGGCGGGAGCCCTATAGATAATCCGGAAATAGAACCGGCGCTTACGAAATTTTAAATTGCTTGAAAGAAGAAAAATATAAGGATTATTTTATTTTTTTATAAAAAGCAATTGACAACAGAAACACAACGTGCTATTTTTAATTTTGTGAAAGGCAATGACGAAGAAGATCCGGAAGTTCTGATTTTCAGAGAGTCATCGGTTGGTGTGAGATGACAGTCGTGAGTCCAAGTGATTATCCCTTCTGAGCCGGAATCCCGAACGCAGCTAACTGCCAGTAGACGGTTCCCGTGATGTCGCGTTAAGACAAAAGACTTGATGGAGTCTGCGAGAGGTGTTATGAACACAATTTGAGTGGTACCGCGGGTAGAATGTTACTCGTCTCAAAGAAATTTGAGGCGAGTTTTTTGTATGTATGGGAATCCATACATACAAAATAAGATGCACACGCAAAAGCAAGGAAGTTGTTGCACAAACGCAACGCTTTTGCATCGCATGAATGTGCGTTGCATATTCTATTTAAAAGTACCTCGCGGAGCGGAAATTGCAACTCGAAATGCAGACCATTTATTTAAATGGAGGAAAAGAAAATGACACAGAATCCCAACATGTTGGAAGACAAAATCCAGGAGGTCGGAAGACGTATTCAGGCATTGCGCGAGGATATGAACTTAAGCGCAGCAGATTTAGCTGAAAAGATCGGTTTAACAGAAGAGGAATATCTTCAGTATGAATCCGGACAGAAGGACTTCAGCTTTACTTTTATTTATAAGATTGCTCATGTATGCGGCGTGGAAATGACCGAAATCATGGAAGGTGAAAGCCCCAGTCTTACCGAGTATACCATTACCCGTAAAGGCGAGGAAATGCCTATCGTAAGACGCGAAGGTTTTGTATACAACCGACTTGCTGCTAAGTTTAAAAATAAATTGGCAGAACCATTTTATGTTAAAATTCCTTACTCTGAGGAGGCGTTAAACCCACCCTACAGTTTCTCAACCCACACAGGTCAGGAAATGGATATCGTAATTAAGGGTAGCCTTAAGATGATGATCGGTGAGCGTACCGAAATTCTTCACGAAGGTGACTGTATCTACTATGACAGTTCCACACCTCATAACGAAATCGCTCTCGGCGGAGAAGATTGTGAAATCTATGCAATCGTTATGAATCCGGAAGAAGGCGGCGTTGCAGAGTACAAAGAAAAGGTGAAAACTTTTACAACAACCAACGTAGACCTTGCGAAGTTAAAAGCACCCGTATATGAGAAGTATGTGGAAACTACTGTAGATGATAAGGGTGTAGTAAACTCTGTTAAGTTTAAAAACGACGATACCTTTAACTTTGCATTTGATGTTGTGGATGAAATGGCACGTAAAGCACCCAGTAAGACTGCTATGATCCACGTAACCAACGATAAGAAGACCAGAAGATTTACGTTTGCGGATTTAAGCCGTTATTCTGCCCAGACTGCAAATTATTTTGCGGATATGGGTATCAAAAAAGGTGACCGTGTAATGCTTGTATTAAAGAGACATTATCAGTTCTGGTTCTCAATCCTTGCATTACATAAATTGGGTGCAATTGTAATTCCTGCAACCAATCAGTTAAAAGATCACGACTTTGAATATCGTTTCAACGCTGCAGGAGTAAGCGCAATCGTATGTACCGGTGACGGAGACGTGGCGGAAGAAGCTGAGAAGGCGTTTGCTTCATGCTCTACCGTTAAAACAAAGATTATCTGTGGACGTTCCAAGGAAGGTTGGGATAATTTCGATGAAAGCCTTGTAAAATACGATACCGTATTTGAGAGACCTGCAGACGCGGCTTGTGGTAATGATACCATGCTTATGCTCTTTACTTCAGGTACTACAGGTTATCCCAGAATTGCAGCTCACAACCACAAATATCCTTTGGGACATTTCCTTACAGCGAAGTATTGGCACAACGTAGACCCCAATGGTTTGCATTTTACAATCTCGGATACCGGCTGGGGTAAGGCGTTATGGGGTAAATTATACGGCCAATGGTTATGTGAAGCAGCAACTTTTGTATATGACTTTGACCGTTTTGATGCACACGATATCCTGCCTATGTTTTCAGAATACAAGATTACAACTTTCTGTGCACCTACCACAATGTATCGTTTCTTCATCAAAGAAGACTTAAAGAATTATGATTTAAGCTCCATCAAGTATGCAACCGTTGCGGGTGAGGCTATGAACCCTGAGGTTTATAACCAGTTCTTAAAAGCAACCGGTATCCGTATTATGGAAGGCTTTGGTCAGACAGAAACTACTCTTACCATCGCAAACTTCGTTGGTGAAACTAACAAGATCGGTTCCATGGGTAAGCCCAGTCCTTTATATGACGTGGATATCCAGCTTGCAGACGGTAAGCCTGCCGGCGTAGGTGAAGTAGGTGAAATCGTAATCCGTACCGAAGAAAACATTCCTAACGGTCTCTACGAAGGATATTATCTTGACGAAGAGAAGACGAAGGAAGCTTGGCATGACGGTTATTACCACACCGGTGATACCGCATGGAAGGATGAAGATGGTTTTTACTGGTATGTAGGTCGTGTGGATGACTTAATTAAGTCTTCCGGCTATCGTATCGGACCCTTCGAAATCGAAAGCGTTATCATGGAATTGCCTTATGTTCTCGAGTGTGCCGTTGTTGCAGCTCCGGACGAAATCAGAGGTCAGGTTGTAAAAGCTAACATCGTTCTTACCAAAGGAACACAGCCTTCCGATGAATTAAAGAAGGAAATTCAGGTTTATGTTAAGAATCGTACCGCGCCTTATAAGTATCCCAGAATCGTTGAGTTTATGGAAGAACTTCCTAAGACCATCAGCGGTAAGGTACGTCGTGTGGAATTAAGAAAACAGTAATAAAAAAGTATCAGCCCTTTTACCGTGGTAACGGCAGAAGGGCTGTTTTTTATACAATGGCCAATGCGCAGACGGATAGGTATAGTTACAACTGGCTCATATCGCTTAATTGCACCAAAGCAGTGATGAAGGTAATTATAGAAAATAAGCAAATCTGTCAGGGTATAAGGCGTACTTGCTAACATTAAAAATAAACTTTCACAAGGTCATAAATTGTGATATACTGTACATTGGTAGCGTTTTTTATATTTTTTTGATATATTAAATTTAATGTATAAGATATGGGGAGGATATTATGGGATTAAATTTTAGAAAGAGTATTTCTTTGGGCAACGGTTTGAAATTAAATTTAGGTACGAAAAGTGCAGGACTCAGCTTTGGTGTGAAAGGTGCAAGATACAGTGTGAATACAAACGGAACCAGAAGGGCAACCTTCAGTATTCCGGGAACAGGACTGTCTTATTCCAAATCATTTGGTACAAAGAAGAGCAAAACGGAAAAAACCAAGAAGAAAGAGATTGCCCAAAATGAAAAAATGGTACAGGAGTATCAGGAGCAGGTAGATGAAGTGATTGGTATTCACAGAACTGGATCCAAAGCGATTGACTGGAATAAGGTAGAGACTGTTCCCCGCAAGCTTTCAAGTCTTCAGGAGAGAGTTTTAGCAGGAGATATTGATGCATATTATGAAGTAATCGAAAAGACAGAACCTTTTGATGAGTTGGTTGCTTTTGGCAGTGAATTTGAAATTGGTACAGAAGACCCTAAGTGTATGGTAGCTGAGTTCAAAGTAAAAGAAGAAGATGTTATTCCTGATACTATGGTGACATTAACTGAAACAGGCAAGGTATCCGAGAAGAAGATGACAAAGACTGCATATTATGAAATGCTTCAGGATTATATATGCAGTGTGATGATTCGTATGGCGAGAGATTTGTTTGCACTTCTTCCTATAGAGAAAGTTATTGTGCATGCTGTGGATGATACTGTAAATACTGCTACCGGAAATAAGGAGGAAGTAACCTATATTTCTGTGATTTTTGACAGGGATACATTTGATAAGCTCAATTTGGATGCCATTGATCCTTCAGACTCTTTGAGTAATTTTGAATACAACATGAAATTCGGTAAGACCACAGGATTTAAGCCGGTTGTCAAATTAACAGACTGGTAAAATTTGTATAGATTAAGCTAATAAAGACAAAATAAAAATAACAGATGAGTAAACGGTTTCCTGGTGATACAGGATAAACCGCAGACCGGAAGGAAAACCATTTATGGAACCGCAGGAAAAGAATGAAATTATTAAACATGAATTTGTCATTGACGATGGGCGTATTGAGTCGTTACAGGAATTTCTAAGCCCTGAACAGCTTTATAACGACCTTGTTGTTCGTGTGCGCAAATATCACCCTTCGGATGATATTTCATTGATTGAAAAAGCATATAATGTGGCAAATGAAGCCCATAAGGATCAGATGCGTAAATCAGGAGAACCCTACATTATTCATCCTCTGTATGTGGCAATCATCCTTGCGGATTTGGAAATGGATAAGGAGACCATTGTAGCAGGCATTTTGCATGATGTTGTGGAAGATACCATTATGACCTATGAGGAATTGGCGGAACTTTTTGGTACCGATGTTGCCAATCTGGTAGACGGGGTAACAAAGTTAGGTCGTTTGGAATTTGCCGGAGGCGATAAGCTGGAGGAACAGGCTGAAAACCTACGTAAAATGTTTCTTGCCATGGCTAAGGATATCCGTGTTATTATGATTAAACTTGCAGACCGTCTGCATAATATGCGTACCTTAAAGCATATGCGTCCCGAGAAACAGCAGGAGAAGGCAAGGGAAACGTTGGATATTTATGCGCCCATTGCCCAGCGTCTCGGTATTTCCAAGATTAAGGTAGAGTTGGATGACTTATCCTTAAAGTATCTGGAACCGGAAGTTTATTATGATTTGGTAGACAAAATTGCCATTAAAAAGAACGAGCGTGAAACCTATGTGCAGAGTATTGTTGAAGAAGTAAGCAAGCATATTCATAATGCCGGAATTAAGGCAGAGATTGATGGACGTGTAAAGCATTTCTTCAGTATTTATAAAAAGATGAAAAACCAAGGAAAGTCACTGGACCAGATTTATGACCTTTTTGCGGTTCGTATTATTGTGGACAGTGTAAAAGACTGTTATGCGGCATTGGGTGTTATCCACGAAATTTATAAACCGATTCCCGGTCGTTTTAAGGATTATATTGCCATGCCGAAGGATAATATGTACCAGTCACTGCATACTACATTGATCGGCTCCACAGGGCAACCTTTTGAAATTCAGATTCGTACTTATGAGATGCATAAAACTGCTGAGTATGGTATTGCGGCTCATTGGAAATATAAGGAAGTATCCGATGGTAAGAAGAGTGCCGGCGGTGAAGAAGAG
This sequence comes from uncultured Lachnospiraceae bacterium, assembly GCA_964651555.1. GTDB lineage: Bacteria > Bacillota > Clostridia > Lachnospirales > Lachnospiraceae > UBA3766. The sequence continues at coordinate 9,225 of CAZYVY010000041.1, forward strand.
AAGTTGGTGTGGCTGCGTCAGATTTTGGAGTGGCAGAAGGAGTCGGATAATAACAGAGAGTTCATGAATCTTTTAAAGAGTGACTTGGATTTGTTCTCTGACAGTGTATATTGTTTTACTCCTACCGGAGAAGTAAAGCATCTTCCGGCAGGATCCAATACCATTGACTTTGCTTACTGCATCCACAGTGCGGTGGGTAACCGTATGGTAGGTGCCAAGGTAAACGGTAAATTGGTTAGTTTGGATTATATCATTAATAATGGTGATGTGGTGCAGATTATTACTTCCAATAATGCCACAGGACCCAGTAGAGACTGGTTATCTCTTGTTAAGAGTACCCTTGCCAAGAATAAAATTAATCAGTGGTTTAAGAATGAATTCAAAGAAGAGAATATTGTCAAGGGAAAAGAACTTCTTTTGGGCTACTGTAAGGCTAAAGGAATTCAGTTACCTGATTTAATGAAGCCGGCATATACCGAGTTTGTTATGCGTAAATATGGTTTCCACAGCTGGGATGCACTTCTTGCTGCTGTAGGTCACGGCGGTTTGAAAGAAGGCCAGATTATCAATAAAATGTGGGAGCTTTACGAGAAGGATCACAAAAAGACGCCTACCGACGAGGAAGTTTTGGAGAGCGTTGCAGAAGCTTCTGATAAGAAGTTGTTTCGTAAATCCAAAGGCGGTATTGTTGTTGAGGGCGTGGATGACGTGGCGGTGCGTTTCGGTAAGTGTTGCAGCCCTATTCCCGGTGATGATATTGTAGGTTTTGTTACCAGAGGACGTGGCGTATCCATTCACCGCGTGGACTGTGTCAATGTGATTAATCTTCCTCTTGAGGATAAAGCAAGATTGATTGATGCCCAGTGGCAGCATGGAGGGACAGCGAAGGATGCCAATGCTAAATATTTGGCAGAGATTGTTATTTACGCATATAATCGAAACGGTCTTTTGGCAGATGTGGCGAAAGCCTTAACTGAGAAGGACATTGATATTGTAAGCCTGTCCACCAAGACCAGTAAGAAAGGCATTTCCTCTATGCAGACTTCTTTTGAAATTGCCAATAAGGATGAACTTGACCGTATTATAGCCAAAATTATGACGGTGGAAAGTGTAGTGGATGTTGAAAGGACGAGTAGCTAAAATGAGTAAATTAATGGTTGGGAATATGGTTCTTGGAAGATTGGAGAACAACTGTTACTATTTGTATAAAGAAGGGGAAAAGGAAACTATCATGGTAGACCCTTCCACCAAGGCAGAGCATATTTATGAAACCTTAAAAGAAAAGGGTTTGGAAGTAAAAGCAATCTTTATTACCCATGGACATTTTGACCATATTATGGCCACCAACGAGTTAAAAGAGTTATCCGGTGGTGCAGTGGTGTATGCGGGATGTCATGAACATATTCTTTTGGAAGACCCTAAAATGAATCATTCCGTATTAATCGGAAAGCCTTATGTGGTAAAAACAGATGTACCGGTAAAAGATGGCGATGAAATTACAGTAGGTTCCATGAAATGTAAAGTCATTGAAACACCGGGACATTCTATCGGTGGTGTATGTTTTTATTTCGAAGAAGACGGTGTGTTAATCAGCGGTGATACGTTGTTCTTTGAGTCTGTGGGCAGAACGGATTTTCCCACCGGTGATGCCGGCGCATTGAGAACTTCTATCGTGGAGAAGTTGTATCAGCTTCCTGATGAGACAGAAGTGTATCCCGGACACGGTGATGCGACTACCATCGGACATGAGAAGGCATACAATCCTTTTTGCTGCCTAATATAATGGATGTAAAGAAAGGAGAGGGGATTATGGGCGCATAATCCCTTTTTTGATAATATGATAAAAATTATTTGTAAAAAGCCTGATTATGAATATGACGTACATTCGCTGGTAAAAGCCTTTTATCCGGCAGAGGATCTTGTGTTTGTAAGGGAAGAGAGGGAAGTGTCAGAGAATGTGTCCGGGACAACAGTGGCAGAGGGTATGAATGCAACAACAGAAGGACCGGGAAATGATATTTTTGATGCCGATGAGAGTAAATTAGATGACTGGAATATCTTAATTGAACCTGAAAGCGACCAATTAATGCTGAAATGCCGTTGGGGTGAGATTTTTACTCAGGATGAACTGTCTCTTACAGGAGAAAAGTCAGAAGTTAAAAATAGATTTAAGTTTTGTCTGTATCAAAGTCTTTCCAAGATTACCGGTAAAAAACTCCCTTGGGGCAATCTTACCGGCATTCGTCCCACCAAGCTTGCCATGATGATGCTGGAGCAGGAGAAATCCGATGCGGAGATTAAGGCATTTTTACAGGGAACCCATCTTGTCAGTGATGAAAAGTGTGAACTGGGCATCGGTATCGCAAGAAAAGAGAAGGCGATTTTGGACCGTTTGGATTGTAAAAGAGGGTATAGTTTGTACATAGGCATTCCTTTTTGTCCTACGACCTGTTTATATTGTTCTTTTACATCAAACCCGATTTTTAAGTGGAAGAATCGTATGCAGGAATATATTGATGCCATGAAAAAGGAGTTGGATTTCTGGAGCGGGGTGTATGCGGACAGACCGTTGAATACCATTTATATCGGTGGTGGCACGCCTACTTCCCTGTCGGCAGAGCAGTTGGAGGAGTTGATTACTTATGTAAAGAGTAAGTTTGATTTGTCCAATCTGCTGGAATTTACCGTGGAAGCGGGGCGTCCCGACAGTATTACAAGGGACAAGCTGGAAGTGTTATATAAGCTGGGTATCACAAGAGTTTCGGTAAATCCCCAGACCATGAATCAGGAGACGCTGGATTTAATCGGAAGGTGCCATACCATAGAGCAGACGAGAGAGGCTTTTGCACTGGCAAGAGAAGTGGGTTTTGATAATATCAATATGGACATTATTTTAGGGCTTCCCGGAGAAGATGCTAAGAAGGTTGCAAATACGCTGAGAGAGATTAAAGAAATGAATCCCGACAGCCTGACAGCCCATTCACTTGCGATTAAGCGTGCGTCCAAACTGGGAGAATGGATTGAAAAGAATGGTCGCGAAGCCTTAAATGATACAAGTGACATGATGGAGTTGACGTTGGCTTGCGCAAAAGCCTTGGGTATGGAACCTTATTATCTCTATCGCCAGAAAAATATGGCCGGCAACTTGGAAAATGTAGGTTTTGCTAAAGAGGGGAAAGACGGTATTTACAATGTGCTGATTATGGAAGAAAAGCAGACCATAGCGGCAGTTGGTGCCGGCAGTATTACCAAACTTGTTCTACCGGATAACCGCATTGAGCGTTCTGATAATGTTAAAGATGTGGAACAGTATCTTGCCCGTATTGATGAGATGGTGGAGAGACGCAGGAAGTTACTTGTGTTGGAGGATGAGATTTGTTGTTAATCATAATTTTTAAGAAAGGATAAGATAAAAGAAATTATTTTATCAGTATCGTTATGAAAACAATTGCAATTATTGATGATGATATACATATCGGGAATATGCTGGAAGAATTGCTGAAGCAGGAAGGTTATGCTACCTTACGTGCTTATTCAGGGACGGAAGCACTTTATCTTTTGTCTCAGAATAATCCGAATCTGGTGCTTTTGGACTTGATGCTTCCGGGATTGAATGGTGAAGATGTTTTGCCACATATTAAGGATATCCCGGTGATTGTGTTAAGTGCCAAGATTGACATGGATAATAAGGTAAATCTTTTGCTAAACGGTGCCTGTGATTATGTTACCAAGCCTTTTGATACAGGGGAATTGCTTGCACGTATTAAAATTCATTTGCGGCCGGTAAGGCAGAATAACAGCAAATTGTGTGCCGGTGATTTGACATTGGATATGAATATGCAGGAGGTAACGGTAAACAATGTACCTGTGAAATTAACCAAAACAGAGTATGCAATTCTTAAGTTTTTGATGCAGAATGCGAATCAGGTAATTTCCAAGAATACAATTTTGGATCGTATCAGTATAGATACTCCGGATTGTACGGACAGTTCGTTGAAACAACATATAAGCAATTTGAGAAAAAAGCTTCGTGAAGTAAACGGAACGGATTATATTGAAGCTGTATGGGGAATCGGCTTCCGATTAATTATTTAAAATCTTTACGATTTCTTTACACTTTTCTTTATCGTTTTCTTTACTGTTGGAAGATATACTGCGTATAGAGAAAAGGAGGAGAGGCGAAATGGAATACATTTTTAAAACGGCTTCATTATCAAAGCAATATAGAAATTTTAAGGCGCTGGATCAATTAAATATGCAGGTGCCCAATGGTGCAATTTACGGATTTGTCGGTAAAAACGGTTCCGGTAAAACAACACTGATTCGTTTGTTATGCGGACTTCAGAAACCTACGTCAGGAGAATTTACTTTATACGGAATTTCCAATACAGATCAAAAAATATGCAAGGCACGTCGCAGAATCGGTGCTGTTGTGGAAACACCTGCAATTTATGGAGATCTTACCGCTGAAGATAATTTAAAACAACAATATCGGATTCTGGGAATTCCGACTTATGACGGAATAGGAGAACTGCTTTCCTTAGTAGGACTTTCGGATACCGGCAAAAAGAAAGCCAAAAATTTTTCGCTGGGTATGCGTCAGAGACTGGGGATTGCTATAGCCCTTGCAGGAAATCCGGATTTTCTTGTATTGGATGAGCCGACTAACGGTTTAGACCCTCAGGGCATTATTGAAATGCGTGAACTGATACTGAAACTTAACCGCGAGAAGCAGATTACGGTATTGATTTCCAGTCATATTCTGGATGAACTTTCCAAACTTGCAACTCATTATGGTTTTATTGACAAAGGACACATTGTAAAAGAAATGAGTGCGCAGGAACTGGAGAATTCCTGCAAAAAGTATACCAGAGTGGAAGTGTCAAATATCAGTGCGCTTGCCAGAGTTTTAGATGAATTGAAACAGGAATATAAAATCATATCCGATAAAGTAGCGGAAATATATGCGAAGGTAAACATTACACAGCTTACATTGGCCTTGAATAAGGAAAACTGCGAAATTCTTTCTTTGGAAGAACACAGTGAGAGCCTTGAAAGTTTTTATATCAGTCTGTTGGGAGGAGAAAGTAATGTATAATCTTCTGGCAGCAGGTTTTATAAAACTTTTTAAAAACTGGTATTTTTGGGGCGTTTTTATTCTTGTTTCTTTTTTGAATATATATATGGGACTGGTGAATCGCAGGCAGATTATGGAGTTGTTTCAGGAGCAGATGCCGGGGGCGATTCTGTTTGACCATACTATATTTATCGGAATTGCGACGGCAATTTTGGTGGGATTATTTATCGGAGATGAATATAGTGATAAAACGATACGCAATAAACTGATTAGCGGGTTGAATCGAAGGACGGTTTATTTCAGTTATTATTTTGTTGTGTCTACTGCCATGATCATTTGTCATATATTTGCCATGCTGACAGGATATCTTTTTGGACGTTTGATGATAGGAACTTTGACAATTTCATTTTCACTTCTGCTGAAACATACCATTTACAGTTTATTTGCAATTGCGGCAATGTGTGCGGTAAGTCTATGTATTGTAACGATTGTACAGAGTAAAGCAGTAGGTTGTGGTGTGACGAATTGTGTAGCAACTTGTTGTACATTTGGGGGAAACGCTATTATCGGCATGCTTCTCACTCATGAAACTCAAAATTTGGTGTGGTTTGACTTTTTGCCGGAAGCATACCTTGGCAAAATCAGATCTTACGAAGATTTGGTTGTGAATGAGAGCCTGACGGAGGTTTCGTTACCGATTGGTTGTGTTTTGGTGTGTTTGGTGTTTCTTGCAATTGGGGTGACTGTTTTTAGGCACAAAGATATCAAATAAGGGGAGAAGAGAATGAAGAAAGTATTATCGGCTAATTTAATAAGATTAATGAAAAGTAAAAGTTTGTGGTTTTACACGGCGGCAATGTTTGGTATTACTGTTTGGTATATTTGTTTTGGTGCTAATGCCATCGCGATACATCAGAAAGAGGCAGATGTAATGGATTATACAACATTTATTGTGGGAATGATTCCTGCTTTTCTGACTCTTTTTACAGGCTTTTTTGTTGGAACAGAATATTCTGATAAAACTATTCGCAATAAGTTGAGTGTGGGACATACCAGAAAAGAAGTGTATTTGTCATATCTTTTTACACTATATACTGCTATGGGAATTCTGTTTGCAGCGTGGTTGCTCGGGACGATTACGGCGTTTGGCGTGACAGGGGCGGAATTTGACAGAATTAGATTTATAAAAATAACGATCGCGGCAATCTTTTTTAGTGCGGCATTTGCAACGTTGCTTTTAATGATTAGCATTATGTTTCAAAGTAAAGCGTTCGCTGTTATTCTGGAAATAGAATTTGCCAGGATTTCACTTATGATTCCGTTGATGGGAGTTTTGTTGATTGAAAGTTTGAATGGCATGGGGAGTAAGTTGATTACTTTTTTTATCAACTGTTTTCCTATGGGACAATGGATGTTATCAACCGGACTTTTACCGGTGGCACCTATGTCTGTGTCGGTTCAGGTTGTGCTGTCACTACTGCTGATTGTGAGTATTGTATTATTTGGAATAAAAATATTTCAAAATAAGGAATTAAAATAAGGAGGTGTCGTGTTGGCTTACGTGGTAATTATTATTTTGGCAATTGTAATAGTAGCACTTTGTATAAAAATTTATTATCTGCGTAAGTCAGCCGACGAAATTATCCAAGGGTTGTCTGAATGGATTGCGACAGATACCAATACGTTGATTGATATCTCTTCATCGGATAAATATATGTGCAGGCTTGCAAACGAAGTGAATAAGGAATTGAAGAAACTCCGAGAGGAAAAAATCCGTTACAGACAGGGAGATTCGGAACTGAAAAATGCAGTGATGAATTTGTCTCATGACCTGCGTACGCCTCTTACCGCTATCAGTGGTTATATGGATTTGCTGGAACAGAAAGAGAAGTCAGAGGATGTGGAACGATACCTGTCTGTAATCAGTGAGCGTGTAGAGAATATGAAGGTATTGACAGAAGAATTATTCCGGTATTCCATTATGATGTCTACTAAGAATTTTGAGTTTACTTCGGTTGATTTAGGTAGTGTGTTGACGGATTCGTTGCTTTCTTTTTATGGCACTTTTAAACAAAAAGGAATTGAACCTGAGATTATAATGCCGGATGAGCCTGTGGCACGTTTGGCGGATGTTACCGCAATAACAAGGATCTTTTCTAATATTATAAGCAATGCGGTAAAGTACAGCGATACAGATTTTAAGGCAGAATTAAAAGAGAACGGAGAACTTGTTTTTTCAAATACTGCCAAAGAGTTGAATCCGGTTATGACTGAAAAACTTTTTGACCGTTTTTATACCGTGGAAGCAAGCCGAAATTCTACCGGACTTGGGCTTTCCATTGCAAAGCATCTCACAGAAAGTATGAATGGTACAATCCGTGCAGAGTATAGGGAAGGAAAACTTTATATTATTCTGAAGTTTTAAATATATAAAAAATTGCTTTTGAAAAGGCGAAGCATACAAGTGATGTGGACTTGCTGATTTCCGCAAATGTAAAAACGCAATTGAAGCATTTATCAAAAAGGAGCAAATATTAAGAATTGCATTTTATGATGAAGGTGATATTTATATTGTGCCTGTAAATTATGGGTATTCATACGACGAGAACTATACATTTTATTTCCATGGTGCGAAGGCGGGGCGTAAATACGAACTTGCTAAAAATAAACCAAATATGAACCAAACAACATCTAAAAATGACTGGCATTACAGCAATGAAATGTTAGAAGCGGTTGCGGTTTTTCGGTTGGATGTTGATAAGTTATCGTGTAAAGCGAAGTAATTATAGGAGTATATTAGAATCACATGCAAACACGCGAAGCAATTTTAAAATACGGACTATCCTTTCCCAATACATATCAGGATGCACCTTTTCATGATCCGAACTGGCAATTGATTCGGGTTCGTGAGAATAAAAAGGCTTTTCTCTGGAGCTACGAGAGAAACGGTCAGTTGTGTATTAATATTAAAGTCAACCCGGAGTGGAGGGATGTATGGCGGTCTTTATACCCGGCAGTACAGCCCGGATATCATCAGAATAAAGAGCATTGGAACACCATAATTTTGGATGGTACGGTGCCGAAAACAGAATTGAAAAGAATGATAGCGGAAAGCTATGATTTGGTAAGAGGTAGGAAAGAATGACAATAAAAGAATTAATGGAAAAACCCTTGCCGTCGATACCATGTGAAATATCGGATGCGTTAAACAGAAACGAAATAACGTTAACATCTTTTAGAGAAAAAAATAATATATTAGCAAGCGAGTCCTTACAAAAAGAAGTAGGTTATAAAAAAATGGAGGACGGCAGTTATCTGGTTTCTATGTATTGCCCTATGCCCGATATTACCACCGATATGATAGAGTGGTGGTTTTGGTGGCATCCAAAGAAAAATGAAAGATATCAGGTGTGGTTTCCGGGTGCACATTTTTCAAATGGTTATTCAAAAAAACAAGCCGCCTATTTTGAATGTGAAACTCGTCCGGAATTTCAAAACAACACACAATATCCCACTGAAAAAATCGGCGGACAAAGAATGCCGCTGAGGATAGATTTTGTTACACCGGAAGAATTTGGATTTTCAAAATCCATTATGAAAGAAAATAATATTCCGGTAATTGTATGTGGTCATGTAGGTGCATTCAACGGCTTGATCCGGCATACCGAAATGGCACATATTTTTAAACAGACCGATGAGGGACTGTTTATGATAAGCAGATTTTGGCTTGGGAAGACTATGAAAAATTCATTGTTGCGAAAATTAATCATAACAGAGAATATGGCGAAAGGAATGGCCCAACATTGTTGCATTGAGTACAGAAATCTGTTTGAAATTCTTCCGGTTTTGTATCGTGACAATAACTAAATGATTAGTGTTATTACCGGAAGTGGATAGGATATCAGGATAGTTGGGAAAATACGCAATTAAGATTGCAGCTATAAGTGAAGTATTGAGAAAACGTTTAAAAGAATCAAATATCGTAAAACAATCAGAAAAAACCGCATAAAAACCTTGTTATTTCTGCGTAAAATGTGTAAAATTGATATTTGGTAGACTACGCGTATATGCTGGTCAGTATTTTTTAAGGAGAAATAACATGAGTTTAATCAAGAAACCGGTAACCGGTATGAAAGACATGCTTCCTGAAGAAATGCAAATCAGGGACTATGTAATGGACGAAATTAAGAATACTTACGCAAAGTTCGGGTTTTCACATATTGAAACCCCTTGCGTAGAGCATATAGAGAACCTGTGCAGTAAGCAGGGCGGTGAAAACGAGAAGCTGATTTTTAAGGTATTAAAAAGAGGCGAGAAGT
>CAZYVY010000042.1:0-18519 GCA_964651555.1 uncultured Lachnospiraceae bacterium
TAGTGTAAAATGCTTTATCTCCTATACTGGTAACGCTATCAGGAATGGTAATACTTGTCAGACTATTACAAGCATAAAATGCTTCATCTCCTATACTGGTTACTCCGGCGGGTATGGTAATTTCGGTCAGACTATAACAAGCATAAAATGCACTGGCTCCTATACTGGTTACTCCGACAGGTATGGTAACATCGGTCAGACTATTACAAGCATAAAATGCACTGGCTCCTATACTTATAACACTACCGGGAATAGTAATACTGGTCAGACTATCACAATTACCAAATGCCGAGTCTTCTATACTGGTTACTCCGGCAGGTATGATAACACTGGTCAGACTATCACAATTATTAAATGCACTGGCTCCTATACTGGTTACTCCGGCAGGTATGGTAACACTGGTCAGATTTTCACAATTATCAAATGCACTGGCTCCTATACTGGTTACTCCGGCAGGTATGGTAACACTGGTCAGATTTTCAAACCACCCAAACATATAATCTCTTATACTGGTTACTCCCTTTTTAATAATAACCTTTTCAATCACTGCATAATATGCCTGACAGCTCATAATACAATTATCACACATATCTCCGCTGGCTACACCATCAACCTTGAATATGGTTAGTGTCGTTCCATCCAACTCCCAAGCAATATTACCGCAACTATCGCATACACCGGAATCATCCGCCGCATGTACTGTCATTGCAGTCTCAAACCCCGGAACAAATCCCAAAATCGCAGCAAACATTAATACAACTGCCAATATAAATCCCCTGATTTTCATTTCAATAATATTCTCCTCTATGCTTTTTACTATATTATACTTATATTTTTCACCCTTTCAATATAATATTTCTGTATTGTGTAATTTATTATACCATTACGGAAACACTAATTGATACACTTTCAGTGAAAGTAGGTGATATAATTGGTGAACATGGGTGAAAAATTGAAATCTCTCAGAATGGAAAAGAAATTAACACAAAAGCAGATTGCCGACAGGATAGGTTTGGCTATTAGTGCTGTATCTTCTTATGAATCCGGTAGTCGCTACCCTTCTTATGATGTGCTTATTAAATTGTCACGTATTTATCATGTGTCTACTGATTATCTTTTGGGAATTACCGATAAAAGAAGCATTGACGTTTCCGGGCTGAACGATGCAGAAATCGAACTGGTTTCACAGTTAGTGGAAACAATTCGGAATAGATAAATAGAAAAAACACTGCGTTTAGCAGTGTTTTTTTATGCTCCCAGCAGGAATCGAACCTGCAACTAGCCCTTAGGAGGGGCTTGTTATATCCATTTAACTATGGAAGCCTATTTTGTAATAAATATGCAGGAGGATAAGAGTTTACTTATCTACCTGCATTATTATATCATTTTCACGAATGAATGGAAATATATTTTATAAAAATATATCTTTTAGCTTTTTTCTTCGGATGTTTTATAATCCGTACCTCCAAAATTATTACCTCCGTAATGAATTCCTCCGTATACATCCGTACTACCGAGCTCATTGACACCTTTATAAACGTGATTGTTAAATTTGCTATTTTCTTTTTTATGGCATATCATTGTAACCAGAACCACAATCACAAAAATCGTATTGATTACTATAGCAGTCGTTAAGCTTTTGTAAGCAGATTGCGTATCCACCGGCACTATTACAAAACCACGAAACAAATTTCCACACAATACCGGATCATTATACTTACTAAGAATATAATTTCTGATAATAGAACTCTCATCCTCGCCGGCCTGTTCAACGATACCTTCCACTGTAAAACTTACACGCTCAGCTCCGCCTGCATTGATGCTTTCTGTATCCCAGGGTGTAGTGTTTGCGATAATCTGCTCCATCACCGCATACTCCTCTTCTGTTTCCAATTCCACACTTACGAAATGGTCATAATAATACTCACCATCACTATTTGCTTTAACGCTGGGTACCAGGTATCCTCTGCCCACTTCCGTCTCCTGTACCGGAACAATAAAAATATACTCCCACTCATTTTCCATATACATACAACCGAAGCATAAGTCAAAAGTCAATCTTACCTTTTTTCCCACCTCAAGCTTTGTCCAATCAGCATCTGTAATGTCTGTTGCTTCTTCTTTGATAACAGACATATCCTGCACGGCAAAAACTGTAAATATAATTGCCAGCATCCCCAACACCGGTATGATAAAATGTATAAATTTAACGTTTGCTTTCCAATTCATAAAACATCCTTTTTACACATCCGGATAATTAATATATCCCTGCATCCAGATAATTCCCTTAAAACGTCTGCCCACAGCCGGCTCTCCGTACAAATCTTCTTTATTAATACATAAATCAAAGAGCAAATCGTTGGCCGAAACCGTCATAATATAACATTCTTCTTTTGTAAAAGAATTCTGTATTTTTTTACAATCCTTAATTTCTCCCAATACCGAATAATGGTCACATTCCACACCATAAGGCATAAAAAAAGTATCCACAAGCGTATAAATATCCTCTGTATAAATCCGCTTGGAAATATTAGAATACATGTCCATATCATCCAGTGTCAGGCTTTCGATTGCTTCTTCATCTCCCTGTCTTGCTTTGGTAAGAAGAGCATTTCGCTTGGTAATGACTTTTCTTACTTTTGCCTCATCCCCCTGCTGTTTTTCAATCGGCATCACAATTCTGCCCTGACAAGACAATGCACTCAGAGAAAGGGTATAAGGTGTATCGTTTAATCGTCCGCTGTTTTTTAATTTTAAGCTGGTTATCATATTTTGGAGATAAAAAATCAAAATCACGCCAACTTTTACGTCATCACAGACTCCGGCATAGGATTCTTTCTCAGCATGACGCTCAATATTGATTTCCTCCACAGAACTAATAATTTTGGACCGTAAATACGGAAAATAATATCTTGCCCCGGAATTCTCTAATTCTTCAAAATCCTCAAATTCTCCCCGGACACAAATTCCGATGTCTTCGGCAAAATCCTTACAGTACTCTGCCAACATGCTTTTATCATCCGTAGAAATATAATTTTTTTCTTCTGCCTCGGAGATTACCTGTTTTATCAGCTCTTCCATCTCTTTATAGGTTTTATACTTACTAAAACCGATGGCACGCAAATACTTATGCAAGAATTTCACCTCTTTTCTAACACATATTACTTCCATTTACTTAATTTTCCATTGTATTCTTATCCCCTTATCAAGAAGAAGATAAAACATCTCAAATAATTCTATAATATAAAACTCTGCAAATAATTATTTCTAATATAGACAGGAGTAGGTTTTATATTGTTCCTTAAGAACCTTATGAACTGCGTCGGTGCTTAACGAGAACAGATATCATCTGTACGAGTTTAGCAGCCGCTACGTTGTTCATAGAGCGAGAGCGTGTTCGCAAGGAATAATATAAAACCTACTCCGTCCTATCTGCCAATTATCTGATTTCGGTTTTACCACCCATGTAAGGTCTAAGTGCTTCAGGGATACGAACAGAGCCGTCTTCCTGATAATTGTTTTCCAAAAACGCAATCAGTGCGCGGGGTGTAGCCAATACTGTGTTGTTTAATGTGTGTACATAATAGGTACCGCTTTCACCCTTGGTACGTATTTTTAAACGTCTTGCCTGTGCATCACCTAAGGTAGAGCAGGAACCAACCTCAAAATACTTCTGCTGTCTGGGACTCCAAGCTTCCACGTCACAAGATTTTACTTTTAAATCAGCCAAATCACCGCTACAGCATTCCAAAGTGCGGACAGGAATGTCCAGACTACGGAAAAACTCTACCGAATACTGCCACATCTTGTTGTACCATTCCATAGAATCTTCGGGTTTACATAAAACTACCATTTCCTGCTTTTCAAACTGGTGTACACGATACACACCTCTCTCTTCCATACCGTGAGCACCTACTTCTTTACGGAAGCAAGGAGAGTATGAGGTCATTGCGATAGGCAACTGGCTTTCTTCCACGATTTCGCCCTGGAACTTACCAATCATAGAATGTTCAGATGTACCAATCAGGAATAAATCCTCACCTTCAATCTTGTACATCATTGCTTCCATCTCCGCAAAACTCATAACACCGTTTACCACATCGCTACGAATCATAAAAGGAGGAATACAGTAGGTAAAACCCTTATCAATCATAAAATCTCTTGCATAGCTAATCATAGCAGAATGAATTCTTGCTGCGTCACCCATTAAGTAGTAAAAACCTTCACCACTGGTTCTTCCTGCTGCTTTCTTGTCCAAACCATTAAATTTGTTGATAATATCAGCATGAAAAGGTACTTCGTATTCCGGCACTACAGGATCTCCATACTTCTGGATTTCCACATTTTCAGAATCATCTTTACCGATAGGAACGCTCTCATCAATGATATTGGGAATTACCATCATGATATTGGTTGTTTTCTCTTCCAATTCCTTCTGCTTTGCTTCCAATTCGCTCAAACGCTGAGCACCTGCAGCCACCTGCTTCTTTACTTCCTCAGCTTCTTCTTTTTTGCCCTGCGCCATCAATGCACCAATCTGCTTTGCAATTTTATTTTTATTTGCTTTAATTTCATCAACTTCCTGCTGGGTTTTTCTTCTTTCTGCATCAAGAGCAATTACTTCATCCACCAAAGCAAGCTTCTCATCCTGGAATTTCTTACGGATATTTTCCTTTACCAGCTCGGGATTTTCTCTTAAAAACTTAATATCAATCATGTCTTCCTCCATTTTGTCGGCATTTATATGCCCTTATATTATTCACTGAGCACTTTTACGATATTCAGTGTTTTTATCTTCATTAAGTCATAGATTTCAGTACCTTTTCCATCCTCTGTCGGTATGGAAATAATGGGTCGCTCCGGAAATCCGTTATTTTGTTTTACAACTGTAGCTTCTTTTCCGTTATCCAATATTACTTTACTTCCTACCGGAAATACAGCAATAAATTCTAAAAATACATCTACGACTTTTTTACTAAAGTATTTTTCGCTGTAAAATTTAATTAACTCAATTGATTCGAATACTTTTATCGGCTTACATCCTATTCCGGACATCATTTCATCAAATAATTCACAGATATTCAAAATAGATGAAAGCTCTGAGATTTTTTCTGCACGTCCGGGAAATCCGGTTCCGTCATTCCTTTCATGATGATTCAGAATCAATAATTTTGTTTCTTCCGACAGCCATTCTTCCTCTTTTACGGCTTCATAGCTGTAAAGCGGATGTTTTTTATACTCCTGCTCTTCGTCAAAAGATAAACCAAATACATCCACCTCGCAAATATCAAAGGACATATTGTGCAGACCAAGATCATGTAAAAGAGCAGCCTCTGCCAAATGCTTTACTTTCTCTTTGTCATAATTCATCTTCAATGCCGTAATGGTAACGTAGATAGATACATTCAGGGAATGCTCATACAAGTTTACACTCTTCTCCTGAATATTATATACCCTGACAAGGAGTTTTTCATTTGCCAATAATTCTTCCACTACTTCTGAAGCCAATTCAGCAACTTTTTTCAGTGACTCATCTTCACCGCGAATATACTGGCCCACTAATTTCTCAAGCCTTGCTTCCATAGATTCCCAGACTTCCTGTCGGATGACAGTAGAATCACGCATATCATCCTTTGGCGTATGCACATAAATTTCCTTAATATTTAAATCTTTTAATTTACTGATGTATGACTGTTTTAGCACTGTTCCTTCTGATAAAAGAACCTGATAATCCTGTGTCATGACAGTCTTACCAACAATATCATTTTCCTGTAATTCCGAAATTTTACGCAACTTCATTTGTAATTAAATCCCCCATTCAATGCAAATGTATCAAAATTATTGATTTGAAATTTCTGCGTTTATTGCTTTTTCTAAAGCATATTTCTCTTCTTCGCCCAATGCAATGTCACTCTTACCTTTTTTAATACGCTTTGTGTAGGAGTAACATCCGTCACTGCTATGTACAGAATTTAAAATATATCCATCATTTTCTTCATCCAACATTACAAGACAAAAACTTAATTTTCCGCCCATTTCCTTAAATGCATCATACTTCACGATAGAAAATTTCTGGAAGGTTGTTTTATGTTTTTTATATAAATCTTTA
This sequence comes from uncultured Lachnospiraceae bacterium, assembly GCA_964651555.1. Taxonomy (GTDB): domain Bacteria; phylum Bacillota; class Clostridia; order Lachnospirales; family Lachnospiraceae; genus UBA3766. Next base: position 6,110 of record CAZYVY010000042.1, read on the forward strand.
ATCTGTCTGGTATGTGCTTCTGAAGATTTTTTAATGATATCGTGTTCCTCACAAAGAGTAGCAATTTGTTCTTCCAGACTTTTTGCATTTTTTCCTTGTAAAAATCGTTCATACCGTAAACGAAGCTTTTTATTCTGGTTCATCTGACAAATAACCAGCACTGCCAATGCAATAATACAAACCAACATAAAAATCAAAATGTAAGCAATATCCAAATTGCCTAAACCAATTGCTTCTAATAATTTACTGTTCATACTTCACCTTTTCCTGTTCTCACAAAGCGTAAAATTCTTTACGTTTTATCCTAATGCATAATAACATCCATTAATCTGTCCAGTTCTTCATGTGAAAAGAATTCTACTTCAATCTTTCCGGCACCGTTTTCTTTTGCAACAATATTTACTTTTGTGCTAAGTTTTTCCTTTAACGTCTCTTCGATTTCCTGGTAAATTGCACTTAATTGTTTTTCTTTACGATTCTTCTGAACTTTGGTTTTACCTAAATTCTTTACCAGTTTTTCAATATCACGTACGGAAAGTTTTTCATCAAAAACTTTCTGTGCCAAAATATATTGTTGTTCCGCGTCATCAATTGCAAGCAACGCTCTGGCATGCCCGGTAGTAATCATTTCATCAATAACCATCTGCTGTACTTCGTCAGATAATTTTAAAAGACGCATGGAGTTGGTTACAGCAGTACGGCTTTTAGATACTCTTTCTGCCACTTCATCCTGCTTTAAATTAAATTCGGTTAAAAGTCTCTTATAAGCCTGTGCTTCTTCAATTGGATTTAAATCTTCTCTTTGAATGTTCTCTATCAACGCAATTTCAACAATTTCCTGCTCAGTTAAATTGCGGATAATTACAGGAACTTCTTTCAATCCTGCAATATTGGCAGCTCTCCAACGACGCTCGCCTGCAATGATTTCATAATAGTCTTCCCTCTCCTGTACTAAAATAGGTTGAAGCACACCAACCTGTTTAATTGATTCTGCTAAATCTTGTAAAGCATCTTCATCAAAATTTTTACGAGGCTGTTCACGATTCGGTTCTACTTTGGATATTTTTACTTTTACAACGCCTTCTTTATCTCCCACAGCTTCGGGTTTTTCCACTGTTTTGGTCACACCACCGCTGGGAATTAATGCATCCAATCCTTTACCAATTCTAGCCTTCTTTTCGGTTCCGGCCTTTTTTGTTCCTACTTCCTTGTTTACTGCACCTAATGCCATTTCTTATCCTCCTCTTACGCAACGTCTACCTTATGAAAGATAAACCTTTCCCCCTTTGGATTTCTTCCTAAATATACAAACTTTTGCTCTCTGTCTTATACTCTATTTTCCGCAATTAACATTAATGATTTCTTCGGCAAGAGCAAAATAACTGCTGGAACCGGCTGATTTCGGATCATATATTGTAATCGGCTGACCAAAACTGGGAGCTTCAGCAAGTCTGATATTTCTCGGAATTACCGTTTCAAAAATACGTTCATCCAAATTTTCTTTTACATTTTCTACAACTTCAGCTGATAAATTTGTTCTGGAATCATACATTGTAAAAACAACACCTTCCATTTCCAAATCAGCATTTAAACGTGTCTTTACCAAATTAACGGTATGTATTAACTGGCTTAAACCTTCCAAAGCGTAGTATTCACACTGAATGGGAACTAATACACTATCTGCTGCAGTCATTGCATTTACTGTCAGCATACTTAATGAAGGCGGACAATCAATCAAAATAAAATCATATTTATCCTTTACCCAGTCTATTTCATTTTTTAAAATATATTCTTTATTTTCAACATCAATTGTTTCAATTTCAATTGCCGCAAGATTCACATTCGTAGGAAGCATATCCAGGTTTGGAATTACTTCTTTAATAATACATTCCTGAATGGAACATTCATTTAACATTAATTCATACACTGTATTTTCTAAATCATTCTTTTCTACACCAAAACCACTGGTTGCATTTCCCTGGGGATCTGTATCAATGATTAAGACTTTCTTTCCTAACGAAGCTAATGCCGCTGATAAGTTAATGGAAGTAGTAGTTTTTCCTACTCCTCCTTTCTGGTTTGCTATTGCAATAATTTTTCCCATATTACACTCCAATCTCAATAGGATTCTTTTTCTCTCTTCATTCCTAGCCAAGAAATTATACCACTATTTGAGCGGTTTATCTATACAAAAAATCTAAAAATAATATTACTTTTTAACAATATAATAAAAGAAATCTCTAGATATTGTGGTAGTGGATTTGTGGATAATTCCTATTCTATCCACATTTTTCAATGTTTCACGGATAAAAATAAAAATGTTTCACATTCTTTTTACTAGATGTAATGTTTCACGTGAAACATAAAATCAATATCTTGTGTCTATCTTTTCTGTTATACAAAATGTTTCACGTGAAACATTGATGTGGATAATCTCTGTGGATAAAAAATTTAAGACACTAGATATTGATTTAATTATTTAAAAGAATTTTTATTTTAATAATAAAATTATACAATTTCATTTTGAATTGCAAATACTGCAGCTTGTGTTCTATCATCTACACCAAATTTACGAAAGATGTGAGATAAATGATTTTTTACAGTTCCTTCTGAAATATCTAACTCAAATGCAATTTCTTTATTAATCTTTCCTGTCGCAACATGTCCCAATATTTCTTTCTCTCTTATCGTTAATAAATCTTGAGCGTCAGAATGAATCTCTCTTCCAAGCAAATCAGTATTTAAAGAGTGAAGAAGTTTCTCTTGAACATAAGTCTCACCACAATAAACCGATTCAATTGCACAAAACAATTCTTCAGGTGCAATATTTTTTAGAATATATCCATTCACTCCGGCATCAATACCTTGTAACAACAATTCAATACTATCATCAGTGGTAATAAAAATTATTTTCACATTACAATTTTCTCTTCGTATCTTTTGTAGAATTTCAAAACCATTGTAATCAAACATCTGAATATCAACAAGTAAAACATCAACTTTTATTTTATGATGTAAAAGATATTCTAAACATTGCTTTCCGCTATTTGCCTGAAAGACTACAAAATGGTTGCTATTGCATTCGATCAAGTTCTTGATTCCATTACAAATCAATTCATGATCATCTACAATTCCTATACGAATAAACATTTATAACTCTCCTTTGGGAACAATAACAGAAATATTTGTTCCTTTCTTTTCCATTGATTTAAAATCTAATTTACCATTTAAAAATTGAATTAAATTCTTCGCTATTTTTAAGCCATTACAATTTTCTTTTTCTAAAGCAGCATAATAATCAAACCCCGTTCCGTTATCTGAAATAATAAATTCATATTCTTTAGTATGATTATAAAATTCAATAGACATTTTTGTTGCAGAAGCATGTTTTGAAACATTCAAAGAATACTCCATTATTATTTTAAGTAAAAGGAAGCAATAAAATCTATTTTCATTTTTATCCATTTCATCCACTTTTAGATTAATTTCTAAATTAGGACAATTTCTTTTAACTCTTACCAAAATTTGATTTAAAGCAAGAGAGTAACGATTAGCCTCTGTAACATAAGGTAAAAATTCATCAACAAATTCTCTGAGCTGATCAATAACCTCTTGTATTGTTTTCTGAATATTATTCATTTCCAGCTTTGCTCTAACCGGATCATTATCCATATAATTCTCACATAGATGAGCAATATGATAAAGATAAGATAAACTTTGTATTGATTCCTCCTGGATATGCTTCTTTAAATTTTTATAGTCTGCCTCATAGATATCAAGAAATATATCATTAGATTTTGGAGAAGTTACTTCATCAACATCTACAGTATCTTTATAATATTGTGTAAATTCTTCCATGATAGTATGATTTTGTTCCAAAAGAGAAATTTTCTTTTGCAACAATGCAATTTCTTTCTGCAAATATATTTCTTTCTCTTGAATAGAGTTCAATTCTTCCTGCTTTTTTTGTTTTTCACTGAAATCAACAACCTTATTATTCTCCACCTTATCTTCAGATGCAGATGATCTATTTACTACACCTCTTGGAGAAAAAACAAAAACATCACTATGCTGATTATTTTCCAAATAAGAAATATACGCTTCCAATTCCTTTCTTTGATTAGCAATAGAATCTAAATCTTTTTTCTTTATATCCAATTCTTCACAATACATGAAAGATAATTCTTTTAATGAATTATCGACGTTACTTACCTCTTCTAAATTGATTTTTTTCTTTTCCATAGCCCCTCCACATTATTTAATATAATTAAATTACAGTTATAATATATTATATCAAAAGAAAATACAATAAGAATCCCAAATCATAAAAAATGAAAAAGGATTTTTCTATTGCTTCTCTTAAGTATTTTAAAATTTATCTTCTCCTGGTGATAACACAAAGAATCCATAAAATGTGTTTTGATTTGTTACTACCATTATACTAATGGTTCTTTTGCAGGCAAACCAGCCTTTCTCGGATATTTCTTTGGTGTAGCTTTTACTTTTTGTATTACTAAAAGATTTCTGTAAATATCCGATTCGGGAAGTTGAAAATCGATTTGATCTTTTACTATCCCTCCCAATAGACTGATTGCATTTTCAGCATTTATCAGTTCTTCCGATAAACGTTCCGATTTGTAAGAAATAAATTTACCTTCTTGTTTCACAAAAGGCAAACAATATTCTGATAAGGTAGAAAGATTTGCTACTGCTCTGGAAACCGCAAAATCATAACACTCCCTATATTTAGGATTTCTGGCTAAATCCTCAGCACGTGAATGCAGGGTTTCAATATTCGTAAGTCCAAGTTGTATAACCACTTCATTTAAAAATTTAATTCTTTTATTCAAAGAATCCATCAAGGTAAATTTTGCATTAGGAAAGAGGATGGCCAAAGGAATACCGGGAAAACCCGCACCGGTTCCTACATCAATCATGGTAAAATCCATGCAGGATAACTTAGACACATCCATATGTTCAGATACTGAAGAATTTTCTTTTATCACATTTTCCTCAACAGGCACAAAATCACCTTTCTTTAAATAATGTACAAAAGAAAGACTATCCAGAAAATGCTTCTTCATCACTTCATCAAATTCTGTAATAGCAGTCAGATTCATAAAAGAATTCCACTCTACCAGCAATTCATAAAATTTCAGAAACTGCTCGTCCTGCTTTTCAGTAAGAGTAATTCCCCACTCAGCCAAATCCTTATGAAATTGTGTAAGACGGAATGTATCCATAATAAACCTCACATTAATTTTTCCAGAATCCTGTTATAACACAACATAAAAAAGTTTGTATATAACCATTATGATTTTCCGAACAAAACGACCAAAATAGGATTTTTACTTCCTATTCATCTGTTCCAAATAAATTAATAATACAGAAATATCAGCCGGTGAAACACCACTGATTCGGGACGCCTGTCCAACAGAAATCGGTTTAAACATTTTTAACTTCTGACGTGCTTCCAAGCGAAGGCTAGAAATATCATCATAATCAATATCCGCAGGAATACGACGCTTCTCCGTTTTCTTAAACTGTTCAACCTGTCGAAGCTGACGTTCAATGTAACCTTCATATTTGATATTAATCAAAACCTGTTCCACAACTTCTTCCGGTAGGGGCTGTCTTTCTTTATCCAATTCAGAAAGACTCTCATAATCAAGTTCAGGTCGGCAAATTAATTCTGCCAGAGTAGCAGCAGTACGTAAAAGTGCAGAATTATGTTTTTCCAAAAATGCCTGTACTTCTTTATTAGCACCGACCTTGGTTTCTTTTAAACGGATAACCTCTGCTGCAATTAAATCTTCTTTTTCAAGTACGTGATTATACTGTTCATCCGAAATCAATCCTACCTGGTGGCCGAACTTGCGAAGTCGTAAGTCCGCATTATCCTGACGAAGTAAAAGTCGATACTCCGCGCGGGAAGTCATCATTCGATAGGGCTCGCGATTATCCTTGGTTACCAAATCATCAATTAAAACTCCTATATAAGCTTCACTTCTGTCAAGAATCAAAGGCTCCTCACCTTTTAACTGAAGGCAAGTATTGATTCCGGCAATTAATCCTTGGGCTGCAGCTTCTTCATAACCGCTGCTTCCGTTAAACTGACCGGCTGAGAATAATCCACCTACACTTTTAATTTCAAGTGAAGGCGTCAATTCGCCGGACTCCAGACAATCATACTCAATCGCGTACGCATTACGCACAATGCGACAATTCTCCATACCGGGAACTGTACGATACATGGCAAGCTGAACATCCTCAGGAAGAGAAGATGACATACCACCAACATACATTTCATTGGTATAGAGTCCTTCCGGCTCAATAAAAACCTGATGTCTTTCTTTATCCGCAAATTTTACAACCTTATCTTCGATGGACGGACAATATCTGGGACCTGTTCCTTCAATGATTCCGGCATAAATCGGTGAACGATCCAAATTACCGCGAATAATTTCATGGGTTTTTTCGTTGGTATAGGTTAAATAACAGCTGACCTGTTCTTTTTGAATATCTGCAGGATTGGTAGAGAATGAAAAAGGAATAATCTTTTCATCACCCACCTGCTCTTCCATTTTACTAAAATCCAGACTTCTTTTATCCATACGGGCAGGTGTACCGGTTTTAAATCGACGAAGCTTTACGCCAAGTTTCTCTAAAGATTCGGTTAAGTGATTGGCAGCCTGTAATCCGTTGGGTCCGGTATAAGTAATGGATTCACCACAAAGACAACGGGCCTTCAAATAAGTACCGGTACAAAGAATCACTGCCTTACATTCATATACTGTCCCCGTAAAAATTCTGACACCGCAAACTACCGGCTTACCATCCTCGCCTTCTTCCGTAAGAATTTCACAAACCTCGCCCTGCTTAATCGTTAAGTTTTCCTGATTCTCAAGAATCTGACGCATGCTTCTGGTATAATCCGCCTTATCCGCCTGGGCACGAAGAGAGTGCACCGCCGGTCCCTTAGAAACATTTAACATCTTAGACTGGATAAACGTTTTATCAATATTTTTACCCATCTCGCCACCTAAGGCATCTAACTCGCGAACCAAGTGACCCTTGGAAGTTCCGCCAATGTTAGGGTTACAAGGCATAAGTGCAATGCTTTCTACACTCACCGTAAAAATTGTTGTATCAAATCCAAGTCGCGCGCACGCCAATGCAGCCTCGCAACCTGCGTGACCTGCACCAATGACACATATGTCAGTTTTAATTCTTGCTTCAGGCATAATTTAATCCTTCTTTATACTTTTAAATTTATTATAAGCTCTTTCATAATTGTTCACAGCATTGAAATGCCGCTCGCGCATATCACTCCAGCCTTGTTCATTTAAATTATCATCTTCCCTACACTCAAAATCCATAAATTTCTTCATTACTTCATTCATCCGCTCTCCTATAGAAGTTCTGGAACAAATGAGATAACAACCGCCATCGTTTTGAGTATTTTTTCCGTGAAATCTACGACCGGCCATATTTTCAATGATTAGAATTTTTTGTTTTTTATCCAAATCATACAGTTCTTCCATCAAAGAAATTAATTTATCAGAATATTCCGGAATGCCGTTTTTGGTCTCACGCATAATCTTAATGATATGACCATGCTTTGTCCAAATCTGATCCGGATTTTCATAAAAATTCGCAAATTTCTCCTGTAATAATTCCTGACGCCACTTTTCTTCGTATCTTGTATTTTCCCAAGTTTTCCTATACTCTCTGTACAAGGGTGTTTCATCATGAAGCATATGATAATGATGGCCGTGAAATCTTTTAAAAAATTCTTCCGCCTCTTTGATATTCATATAATTTTTTATTCCTTTACACTTATTTTAATCATAAAAATAACCTCATTCGTTTTTTATAAAAATCTACTTGCCCATACAAAACTTCGAGAAAATTTCATTCACCAAATCTTCGCCTACTTCTTCACCAATGATTTCACCAAGACAAGCATATGCATTCATCAAATCAATAGAATAAAAGTCTTCCGGCATATCATCTTCCAAACTCTGTTGCACCATCTTCATACTTTGAAGGGCAGAAGATAAAGCCTCTTTCTGGCGAAGTGACGATATTGTCACTTCATCATCAAAAGAAATCTGTCCACTAAAGAATTTCTCTTTAATCAAAGAAGTAAAAGCATCCAAGCCTTCTTTTTCTTTGGCTGAAATGGTAAGAATATCCGGAATTATTGCATCGGAAACATTTACCGAATCGTTCTCTTTCATACTAACACTATCTGAATCTGAACAATAATCCATATTTATAAAAGCATTAGAAATACATGCTTCATCCACAACTACATCCAAATCTGACTTATTCAAAAGTACAACCGTTTTGCTGTTATCTAACAAAGCAATGATTTCCCTGTCACTTTCATCTAAACTGACAGAACTGTCAACTATATAAACCATCAAATCTGCTTTTTCCAAAGCTTCTTTGGCTTTATTCACTCCAATCTTTTCAACCACATCTTCCGTATCACGAATTCCCGCAGTATCAATTAAATTCAAAGTCATACCATCTAAGTACACTGACTCTTCCAAAGTATCTCTTGTGGTACCGGCAATATCCGTAACAATTGCCCTGTCTTCGCCCAATAATAAATTTAAAAAAGAAGATTTGCCCGCATTGGGCTTACCTACAATAACCGTATTAATACCTTCCTTAATCAATCTGCCGTTGTCTGCAGAATTAAGAAGTTTCTCGATTTCTTTGATAATATTCTCCGATTTCCCGGATAATCTCTCGTGAAAACCATCCAAACTGATATGCTCAGGATCATCCAAAGCAGACTCGATAAAAGCAATTTCATAAATGATATCTTCCCGCAAAGCCTTGATTTTACGATACAAATCACCTTTTAAGTGGGTCATGGAATTCTTACGGGCGGCTTCATTTTTGGACTGAATCAAATCCATGATTGCTTCCGCCTTGGTTAAATCAATTCGACCATTCAAAAAAGCCCTTTTTGTAAATTCACCGGGTTCGGAAAGTCTGGCACCATTTTTTAACACAATCTGTAAAATACGGTTCATCACATACACACCACCGTGACAATCAATTTCTACCGTATCTTCCATGGTAAAAGAATTCGGTGCTTTCATCAGAAGTACCATTACTTCGTCAATAATTTCTTCCCCATCAAAAACATAGCCATAATGTACAGTATGACTTTGCATTTCTAATATGGATTTACCGCTTTTCGCCCGAAAAACTTTATTTGCAACTTCAAAAGCTTCTTCACCGGAAATTCTTATAATACCAATCCCGGAAGGTGAAAGAGCAGTTGCAATTGCCGCAATAGTATCTGTAACCATAGCCTGTTTCCTTTCATATATCATCTTGTCGATTATATCCCATTCTGTAATAAAATGTCTAGTAAACGCAATGAATTTCCTTAAAATATCTTTTTATTATGTCAATTAAGTTTCTAATATGAATTTATTCTTTTATTTATAGTTACACAGATAATAATTGGTCCGAATTTTTTAATTAAATTAGGCAGATATTTTATATTTCCATAAAGAACCGTGTAAAAACGTCGGCACTTAACGAATAAACGAATTATATTCGTTTGATGAGTTTAGTGTCCGTTACGATTTTACTCGAGCGAGAGCGCGTTCTGTTGGAATATAAAATATCTGCCTTTTATTCACTAAGGACCAATTATTATCGTTCCTATCTCTTAAGAGAAACAACAACCTTTCTGTAAGGTTCTTCACCTTCACTGTGAGTTGTTACGTATCTGTCATTCTGAAGAGCCGAGTGAATAATTCTTCTTTCATAAGGATTCATAGGCTCCAAAGTTACACTTCTCTTGGTTCTCTTAACTTTGAATGCGATATTCTTGGCGAGATTTTCAAGAGTTAACTTTCTTCTTTCACGATAGTTTTCAGTATCTACCTTTACGCGAATGTACTCAGAAGTTCCCTTATTTACTACCAAAGATACAAGATACTGTAAAGAATCAAGAGTCTGACCTCTCTTACCGATTAACACTCCCATATCTTCACCGTTTAATACAATTTCCAAAGTATTTTCAACTTCTGAATAAGTTGCATCAACAACAGCTGTAATATCCATTGCTTCTAAAACATCTTTTAAAAATTCTTTTGCTTTATCTTCAACACTTAATTCTTTTACAAGAACACGTGCTTTGATAATTGCAGGCTTAGCATTAAATCCTAAAAATCCTGAAGAACCTTCTTCTACTACTTCATATTCAAGACTATCACTTGCTACGGTAAAATGTTGGCAAGCATTAGTAATTGCATCCTGGACAGTCTTTGCACTAAATTCCATGAATTCCATATATAACCTCCTGATTTAATAAAACCAACTCTTATTTATTGTTTCTTTCATTGTATTGCTTTACCATATTGGCTTTTGCTGCAATACTTCCGGCTTTACTATCTTTATTTGTTTTATTATAGTATTCCGTTGCTTTTCTGATTTCTTCTTTTTTCTCTTCTTCCGTCTTAACAGGCTTAGTTGAATTGATATTACGGGTTGAATTACTTGCTTTGTTATTGATACCTTCAACCAACATGCCCTTTTTTTTCATTTTTTCTTTGTATTTTTCGTTATTCTTTTCAATTACCTTATCAATATCCATTTTATCAATGTATTTATTGATAGCAATCTGCTGAATCATTCTTACCACTGCACCGGCAATCCAGTAAATACCCATACCTGCAGGTAATGTAAAACAGAAGAATGCAGACATAAGAGGCATCATAGTATTCATGGTTTTCATGGATGCCATCATAGGATTTTCTTCTGCACCGGCTGCTGCATTATTATTTGCCTGTGAAGGTGATAATTTAATATTTAACCACTGTGTAAATGCAGAAATAAGAGGGATTGCAATAGCACCAAGGATTAATAAAAAGTTTCTTTCATCAGAAACCCATTCCATTTTAATAGTATCCAAAGGTGAGTAAGCAATATTAATTCCCAGGAAGTTATTATATACGTCTAATTCTTCAAGGGTAGTAGTAATTGTATCCGATAAACTTGAATACTCTGTTGCCAGAGCATCCCAATCTGCTTTACTTGCTCTGTTTAAAACATCAACATAAGTATTCTGAACATACTCCAAACCTTCCGTCGTTGCAGTTGTAAAATTTTCATTACTAAACTGCTTTGTAAAAGTTGAAGCACCTGTCAATGTCTGAAGAAATTCAGCACTTCCCTCCTGCTTAATTAAATTGTTAACCAAAGGCATAAATGCATTTTTTACCTGACCAACATAAGCAGGAATACTGTAAATTACACGATAAAGTGCAAATAAAATAGGCATCTGGATAATTAACTGTAAGCAGCTACCGGTAGGCGAAACACCATACTTTGCATAAACAGCCTGTGTTTCCTGCTGCATCTTCATCATAGAGTCATTATCCTGTTTTCCCTGATATTTTTTCTGAATTGCCTGAAGTTCAGGATTCATTTTAGAGGAAAACTTAGAAAACTTTTGTTGCTTTATTGTCAAAGGCAACATTAATAAATAAATAACAATGGTAAAAAGGATAATAGCTAAACCAATATTAGGAATGCTTAATTTATCCAATACCCAAAAGATACCTTCCATAATGAGACCAAGTAATTTTGCTACAGGTCCAATAATGAAAGTTGAATTTTGCGTTAATAAAAGTCCTGTCAATTTTATACCTCCAAATAATTTTAAGGCACAGGATCATATCCACCCTTTGAAAAAGGATTACACCTTAAAATTCTCCACGCAGCCAATAAAGAGCCCTTAATAGCACCATATTTCTCAATTGCTTCAAGACCATATTGAGAACAACAGGGTGTATAAGGACAACATGTTGTCTTCAGTGGAGATAAATACTTTTTATAAAATTTTATCATAGCAATCAATATTTTTTTCATATTAATATACCACACCTCATCATAGTAACATTATAATAAGTAGAAATTGTGAAATTATTCCTTTTCTGCCATTTTTTTACTATGAAGTTTCCAAAGATGTAATAATGCACTTTCCGCCTCCGGATATGTGAAGCCGGCTGCATTGTTTCTTGCGATGACTACTATATCTAAACCACTATTAAATATATTTTCATGTAGTCTGTAACTTTCTTTAATCAGTCGTTTTACACGGTGTCTTACTACACTGTTTCCGACTTTTTTACTAACGGATATTCCTAATCTGTTTCCATCCAGCTGATTTTTCGACACATACATTACTAAAAATTTGTTGGCATAAGATTTGCCGCTTCTGAAAACATTTTGAAAATCCCTGTTACTGCGTAATGAACTTGTAAATTGCATACATAACCTCATTATAATAAGAATTCAAAAAGAACTCTTTAACTTCACTTTATAAATTTATCTTATAAAGTGAAAATAGGCCACAAATTGCGGCCTAT
>CAZYVY010000043.1:0-18294 GCA_964651555.1 uncultured Lachnospiraceae bacterium
GTAAACTGTAGAAATACGCAAAAAATCATTTTTTGGACATTTCTTTTATAAAAAATACCCGAATTAGGAGTAAAAGACTCATCATATTTCCTCTTTTACAAATTAGTATTTTAAAGCGCACGATTTTTACGAGTGCGTTTGTTAAGCGTCCGGTAAATTCGTTGTTTTATTTTGGAGTAAATCTTTTTTATCACAAATTAGTGTATCAGTTTTAGAATAAAATTGGCGGAACTGCATTGTGGTCGGAATAAAAAAGTGATAAGATGTACATAGTGGTAAACACATAAAAAAATATCAAGGAGGCTAAAGATGAGTAACAAAACACAAGATGCAGTTTACAATGCCAAAGAACTTGGCGCAGGCAAAGTCATTGTATTAGGACTTCAGCATATGTTCGCTATGTTTGGCGCAACGGTTTTAGTACCGATTCTTACCGGTTTAAACGTGTCCACAACCCTTTTATTTGCAGGTTTGGGAACCCTTTTATTCCACTTATTGACCAAGGGTAAAGTTCCCGCGTTCTTAGGTTCTTCCTTTGCATTTTTAGGCGGATATTTTGCAATTGCGCCTATGATTGACGGAAAGAGCAATGTTGAAATGATTCCCTACGCTTGCTTTGGTGTAGCATGCGCAGGTTTGGTTTATCTGGTAATGGCACTTTTGTTTAAGCTTTTTACGGCCGGAAAGGTTATGAGATTCTTCCCGCCCATCGTTACAGGTCCTATTATCATTGCAATCGGTTTAACACTTTCCCAGTCTGCGATTGATAACTGTGCAACCAACTGGTTAATTGCATCTGTTGCGATTATCGTTGTTATTCTTTGCAATATTTTTGGTAAGGGTATGATTAAAATCATTCCTATTCTGATTGGTGTAGTTGCTTCTTACCTTGTAGCAGTATGCATGGGTGAAGTAGATTTTACAGGTGTAAAAGAAGCCGCTTGGGTGGGCATTCCCATTGTAAAAGAAATGACTGTTTTGGGTATGTTTGGTGATAACTTTGATGCTTCTTTAATGATTACGGCAGTTGTTACAATTGTGCCTATCGCATTGGCAACCATTGTGGAACATATCGGTGATATTTCTGCGATTTCTTCTACAGTGGGAAAGAATTATATTAAGGACCCCGGACTTCACAGAACTTTATTGGGTGATGGACTTGCAACTACAATGGCAGCATTATTTGGTGCTCCCGCAAATACAACTTATGGCGAGAATACAGGTGTTTTAAATCTTTCCAAGGTTTACGATCCCATGGTAGTAAGATTGGCAGCATGTTTTGCGATTTTCTTCTCCTTCTGTCCGAAGTTTGCGGCAGTGATTCAGTCAATGCCTGCAGCAACCGTTGGTGGTATTTCCTTAATCCTTTACGGTATGATTTCAGCCGTGGGTGTTCGTAACGTGGTAGAAAATCAAGTTGATTTTACCAAGACGCGTAACGTTATTATCGCAGCTTTGATTCTGGTACTCTCCATTGGTGTTCATTATAGTGCAGCCGGTGCCATTGTATTTAATATCGGAACCATTACCATCAGCCTTTCCGGTCTTGCTGTTGGTGCTTTGGTTGGTATTATTATGAATGCAATTCTTCCCGGCAAGGATTACAACTTTGATGAAGAGAAACCTGATGATACAGGCGTGAACTTTGAAATTGGACAGACACGTTCTGCGAAGAGTGAATAATACAGCAGTTGGACAAATTTACTGATAAATAAAGAATAGGAATTTAGTACTCAATACGGACATGCTTTCGCTCCGTTAAGAATACTAAATTCCTATTTTAGATTTTACAAATAGAAGTCCACTGCTGTATTACTTCGTGCCGAAAATTCTGTCGCCGGCATCACCGAGACCGGGAACAATGTAGGCTTTCTCATTTAAACCACGGTCTAAGTTTCCTACAAAAATTTTAACATCGGGATGTGCCTGCATTAATTTTTCAAGGCCTTCCGGTGCTGCGATAACGCAGAGGAAGATAATGTCCTTTCCGCCACGTTGTTTGATAAAATCAATGGCTGCAATGGCAGAACCACCGGTTGCAAGCATAGGGTCAACAACAAAGATTTTTCGCTGGTCTATGGCAGAAGGAAGCTTGCAATAGTACTCATGAGGTTCGAAGGTTTCTTCGTCACGATAAAGACCGATGTGTCCGACTTTGGCTGTAGGCATTAATTTTAACAATCCGCCTACCAAACCTAAACCTGCACGTAATATTGGAACGATTGCCTGCTTCTTGCCGGCAATTACAGGGCATTTGGCAACTTCCAAAGGTGTTTCGATATCCACTTCTTCAATTTCCAAATCTCTTAAAGCTTCATAACCGATAAGCATAGCAATTTCTTCCACGATGGCACGGAATTCATTGGTTCCGGTGTTTTTGTTGCGAAGCATAGAGATTTTATGCTTGATTAAAGGGTGATCACAAATCATAACATTTTCATTTCCGTTGTACATAATGTTGCTTCCTTTCATTTGTTTTATTCTATTATTTTTATTTTACTATATTTTGTCCGATTTTCAAGATTTGAACCGTAGTTTTTTAGGATAATAATGTTCATTTAAGATATGGGATGTGTTATTTGCATTCATTATGGATAAAAAGATTTTACAAGAGAGATAATCATATGATATAATACCTATAAGTTTAATAGGATATATTATATCGGGGGTATATTATGAAGATATCAACAAAAGGGCGTTATGCGTTACGCATGTTGATTGATTTGGCGGAACATAACGATAATGGATTTGTGGCATTAAAAGAAATTGCAGAGCGGCAGGATATTTCCAAGAAATATTTGGAGCAGATTATTCCGATTCTGAATCGTTCGGGCATATTGATGACCAACAGAGGATATCAGGGAGGATATAAATTGGCAAAGGAACCTGCTGAAATTACGGTGGGAGAGATTTTGCGGAATACGGAGGGTAGTATGGCACCGGTGGCATGTCTGGAACAGACACCGAACCAGTGTGAGAAATGCAGTTATTGCGTGACACTTCCGGTTTGGCAGGGGTTGGAGAAGGTAGTAAATGAATACCTGGATGGTATTACCCTGCAGGATATTATCATTCAAAGTAAAAACAGAACCAATGATTATATAATTTAATATGTACGGAAAAAGACATACTTTGGTATGTCTTTTTTATTTCATAGAAAGTCCCTATAAAATAAAATTTTATGCGCATAAAAAATTCTACAAAACCTATTGACAAACTAGGAAATAAGGAGTAATATTCAATTCATACCAAAGAGATAGGTATTATAGGAAAGGAAAAAGGATTATGAAAATCATATTTCTGATGTTAAGACATAATTTTAGAAACGGTCGAATGTGTAGCCTGTTTTGTTACTAATTTTGAAACAGCAAATCATGTAAAACAATAATAAGAAAAGAGGTAAAGAACATGGCATACAGATTTGAAACATTACAGTTACACGTAGGACAGGAACAGGCAGACAGCGCAACGGACTCAAGAGCGGTTCCCATTTATCAGACAACATCATATGTATTTCATAATTCGGCACATGCGGCTGCAAGATTTGGGCTTAGTGATGCAGGTAATATATACGGAAGATTAACAAACTCTACACAGGATGTGTTGGAGAAGAGAATTGCATCCTTAGAAGGCGGTGTGGCAGCACTGGCACTTGCTTCCGGAGCAGCAGCAATTACATATACCCTTGAAGCGTTGGCACAGGCCGGTGAGCATATCGTGGCACAGAAGACCATATATGGCGGAACCTATAATTTGCTGGCACACACATTACCCAGACAGGGTGTAGAAACAACATTTGTGGATGCACACAATTTGACAGAGGTAGAGAATGCAATTAAAGAGAATACCAAGGCAATCTATTTAGAGACGCTTGGTAATCCCAACAGTGATATTCCTGATATTGAAGAAATTGCAAAAATTGCACATAAACACGATATTCCCTTGGTTATTGATAATACTTTTGGTACACCTTACTTAATTAATCCGATTCAATACGGTGCAGATATTGTGGTACATTCTGCTACCAAATTTATCGGAGGTCATGGAACTTCACTTGGTGGTATTATTGTAGATTCCGGCAAATTTGATTGGAAGAAATCCGGCAAGTTTCCCAATATTGCAGAGGCGAATCCCAGCTACCATGGCATTTCCTTTGTAGATGCGGTAGGAGAAGTAGCATTTGTTACTTACATCCGCGCGATTTTATTAAGAGATAAGGGAGCATGCATTTCACCTTTTAATGCGTTTCTTTTATTACAGGGTGTGGAGACTTTATCCTTACGTCTGGACAGACACATTGAAAATACATTAAAAGTGGTTGAGTATTTGCAGAATCATCCCAAGGTGCTTCGTGTAAATCATCCTTCACTTAAAGAACATCCCGATCATGCATTGTATGAAAAGTACTTTGAGAAAGGCGCGGGTTCCATTTTTACCTTTGACATCAAAGGCGGACAGGAAGAGGCACATAAGTTTATCGACAGCTTAAAGATTTTCTCATTGCTGGCAAATGTGGCAGATGTAAAGAGCCTGGTAATTCATCCCGCAACCACAACCCACTCACAGTTAAGTGCAGAAGAGTTGGAGGAGCAGGATATTCATCAGAATACAATTAGACTTTCTATCGGAACAGAGCATATTCTGGACATTCTTGAGGACATTGAACAGGCATTGGAGCAGATTTAAACTGTGGCGAGGGCCATTCGTGACTACGGGTATATAACCAATTTATAAAGGAGACAGTATCATGGGTAAAAGATATCAGTCCATCGGTGAGCTGGTAGGTCGGACACCGTTGGTGGAATTGAATAACATCAAAAAAGAACTGGATTTAAAAGCAAATATTTATGCAAAATTTGAGTATTTCAATCCCGCAGGCTCTGTAAAGGACAGAGTTGCCAAGGCTATGATTGACGATGCAATCAAGTCCGGGAAATTAAAAGAGGACTCTGTGATTATTGAGCCTACCTCGGGAAATACCGGTATCGGTCTTGCATCTGTAGCGGCAGCATACGGTTATCGCATTATTATCGTTATGCCGGAAACCATGAGTGTTGAAAGAAGACAGCTTGTCAAAGCTTATGGTGCGGAGCTTGTTTTAACCGAAGGAAGCAAGGGTATGAAGGGTGCCATTGCCAAGGCGGAAGAACTGGCAGGCACGATTCCGAACAGTTTTATTCCGGGACAGTTTGTGAATCCGGCAAACCCCAAGATTCACTTTGAAACAACAGGTCCCGAGATTTATGAAGATGCAGAGGGTAAGGTAGACATCTTTGTCGCAGGAGTTGGTACCGGAGGAACCGTTACCGGTGTAGGAAAGTTCTTAAAATCCAAATTGCCTGATGTCAAAGTAGTTGCGGTAGAACCGGAGGATTCCCCGGTATTATCAAAAGGTATTCCCGGACCTCATAAAATCCAGGGTATTGGTGCAGGTTTTGTACCGGAGATTTTGGATACAACCGTTTATGATGAAATCATTACCGTATCCAACGAGAATGCTTTTACGTTTGGTCGTCTGATAGGAAGGAAAGAAGGCGCTTTGGTAGGTATTTCTTCCGGTGCGGCTTTGTACGCGGCAGTTGAGCTTGCGAAGAAAGAAGAGAATGCCGGTAAAAATATTGTCGTAGTTTTCCCGGATACGGGAGACCGGTATTTATCTACGGATCTTTATAAAAGTGATAAATAGAAAGGATGTTTTGTATGAAGATATTTTTGGACAATGCGGCTACAACCCGGATGTATCCTGAAGTGTTGGAAACCATGATACCATATTTTACCGAGTGTTATGCCAATCCCTCTTCGATATATTCTTTTGCCGGAGAGGCCGGTTCTGCTGTAAATAAATCAAGAGAAACATTGGCAAAGGTAATTGGTGCCAAGCCGGAGGAAATCTATTTTACGGCAGGTGGTTCTGAATCGGATAACTGGGCAATTAAGGCTACGGCAGAAGCCTATGCGAATAAAGGAAAGCACATTATCACAACGAAAATTGAGCATCATGCAGTTCTTCATACATGTGAGTATTTGGAGAAGAAAGGATATGAAGTAACCTACCTTGATGTGGATGAGTACGGAAGCGTAGTGCCGGAAGAACTGGAAAAGGCAATCAGACCCGATACCATTTTAATTTCCGTTATGACGGCAAACAATGAAATCGGAACCATCCAGCCGATTGCAGAAATAGGAAGAATTGCCAAGGCGCATGGTGTATTGTTTCATACCGATGCAGTGCAGGCTTTCGGACATATTACACTTGATGTGGATGCGATGAATATTGATATGTTAAGTGCAAGCGGGCATAAAATAGGTGGTCCGAAAGGTGTAGGACTTCTCTATATCCGGAAAGGTGTGAAAATCCGTTCTTTCATTCACGGAGGTGCCCAGGAACGTGCCAGAAGAGCAGGAACCTTGAATGTTCCGGGGATTGTAGGATTTGCAAAGGCAGCAGAAATTATAACTGACTCATTGAGTCAACAAAGCGAACGGGTGGAGGAATTACGAAACTATCTGATTGAGAGGGTGCTAAAAGAGATTCCCTTTAGCAGATTAAACGGTGCGAAGGATATGCGCCTTCCCAACAATGCACATTTCTGCTTCCAATACATTGAAGGAGAGTCCATGTTGCTGATGTTGGATAGCAAGGGCATTTATGCCTCCAGTGGTTCTGCTTGTACTTCGGGGGCTTTAGACCCCTCCCATGTATTACTTGCTATCGGTCTTCCCCACGAAGTAGCGCATGGCTCTCTACGCATTACTTTGTCGGAGTATACGACGAAAGAGGAAATAGATTATGTAGTGGACGAGTTAAAACAGATTGTGGAAAAGCTTAGAAGTATGTCGCCTCTGTATGAGGATCGTTTGAAAAACGGAGGAAAGTAGTATGTACAGTGAAAAAGTAATGGATCATTTTAGCAATCCAAGAAATGTAGGTGAAATAGAAGAAGCCAGCGGTGTAGGTACTGTAGGAAATGCGAAGTGTGGCGATATTATGAGAATGTATCTGGATGTTGACGATACGGGCGTTATCCGGGATGTCAAATTTAAAACCTTTGGTTGCGGTGCGGCGATTGCTACCAGCAGTATGGCAACGGAGCTTGTCAAGGGAAAAACCGTGCAGGAAGCCATGCAGGTAACCAACAAAGCGGTGTTGGAAGCACTTGACGGTCTGCCACCGGTTAAAGTGCATTGTTCTCTTCTTGCCGAGGAGGCTATTCATGCAGCCCTTTGGGATTATGCAGAGAAGCACAATATTGTTATCGAAGGTTTGAAAAAGCCTGTAAATGATATTGCTGAAAAAGAGGAGGATATTTCAGAGACATATTAGAGGAATTTTTATTATAAATATTGGTTAAAAGTGAAATCGGCTTGTGCTGATTTCATTTTTTTTTAATAAAATTACTATTTTCTTTTAAGAATCGTTTTGACAAAATTGTGTTAGAATAAAGAAGATGAGTTTATCACTATGATTCATTAAAGAGGTAGAAATGAAACTGATTCTTACGGATATTGAAGATTTTGATTTTAATGTTGAAGGGGAGCACAAGGTAATCAATCCTCAGGGAAATATTAAGCACTGCATCGGTTGTTTCGGTTGCTGGGCAAAGACTCCCGGTGAATGTGTGATTCACGATGGTTATGAGCGCACATCTTTGGATATGGGACTGTGTGATGAAATGATTATCGTAAGCGAGTGCTATTACGGTACGGTAAGTCCGTTTGTCAAGGCGGCGCAGGATAGAGCAATTTCTTATGTGCAGGGTGATTTTATTATTAAGAACGGCGAAATGCATCATAAGCACAGATATACCAATCATTTTAAATTGTCTGCACATTTTTATGGAGAAGACATTACGGAGGATGAAAAGCAGACGGCGAAGGATATTATCGAAGGTAATGCTGAGAATTTCCACGCAGATTTTGAAGGAGTTTATTTTTACAAGAGTAAAGACGAATTAAAGAGGTTACAATTATGACAGTTGCATTGATTAACGCTAGTCCTAAAGTGAAGGGCAGTTCCAGCGGAATACTTTTAAATGATTTAAAAGAATGTTTAAAAGATAAAGTGGATATGGAGGAAATCTGTTTACGAACCGGTAAGCTTACTCAGGAAATTATAGAGAAGTTAAAAAAGGCTGATACATGGGTAGTAGCATTTCCTTTATATGTGGATACTTTACCTTCACATTTGATTTCCTGCCTTAAGCAGTTAGAGAAAATGACATGGAAGAAAAAGAACCTTAATATCTACGGCATTGCAAACTGCGGATTTTATGAGGGAAATCAGGCAGAGCCTGCATTAAACGTATTAAAGAACTGGTGCGCCAAAGCCGGATGTGCATATAAGGGAAGCCTTGGAATAGGTGGCGGTGGTGCTATTGCAGTTAGCGGTAATATGTCCGGTAACGCAGGCCCGCGAATGAATATTTTTAAAGCAATGAAGAAGTTTGCAGACCGCATTGTAAAGAAGGAAGGCGAAACAAACAAATATGCTACAGTAGCGTTTCCCAGATTTATTTATAAGATTGCGGCTCAGAACAGCTGGCGTAAAATGATTAAAGCAAACGGCGGTACCAAAAAAGATTTGGCAAGAAGATTGGATTAGTGAAAAGCCATCCCTAGGATGGCTTTTTTTAATGTCAAAAAAGAAAGGTAATTTATCGACAAGTTTTACTTTACAAAAGAGAAGATAAAAGAGATAATGACATAGTTAGATTAGTAGTGGAATATTTAGAAAGTTTATGTAATGGAAAAGAAAAATAAAAAATACAGATGGATATATATAGCAGCTTTTTTGGTGTTGCTTGGCGGGGGATTGGTTTATGTGTTTACACATAATGATGAACTGGTAGAACAACTGGCGTCAGGGTATGAAATTCAAGGCGTGGATGTATCACATTACCAGGGTGAGATTGACTGGAAGGTTTTAGCTGATGGAGGCATTGATTTTGCTTTTATTAAAGCTACCGAAGGTAGTGGTCATATTGATAGAAAATTTTATGAAAATTGGGAAGCGGTGGATGCCACGAATATAAAATCGGGAGCTTACCATTTTTTCAGTTTTGACAGTCCGGCAGAAACCCAGGCACAGTTGTATATTGAGACGGTGGGAGATTTGTCAGGTAGATTGATGCCGGTGGTGGACATTGAATTTTACGGGGATAAAATCAGTAATCCGCCGGAGGCTGAAGAAATTGTCCGGGAATTAAAAATCATGCTTGATATTCTGGAAGAGGAATATGGAGTGAAGCCCATGGTATATACTACTTATACATTTTATTATAAGTATTTGGACGATGAAATTGACGGTTATCCGTTATGGATTCGTAATGTATATTTCAGTCCTAACGTGGATTTGCATAATCAGTGGACATTTTGGCAATACACCGATACTGCAATTATCAATGGATATTCCGGTGCGGAAGAGCATATTGATAGGAATGTTTTTTATGGAAGTGCAGAAGAGTTGTATGAATATGTGATTTGGGAATAATGTGCGTGAAACATGATGAACGAAGTGCAATCATGTTATAGTAAAAGAGGATAAAAGCCTTGAGCCGCTTGCATTTCGTGCTTGCGTTGACAAATATTTTTAAGTATGGCGCAATGCTTCAGCAGGAATCAGACGAAACATTATAAAAGGGGGACGCGACTATGGGTAAAATTGTATTGCGTTTAGACCGCGTTATGGCGGATCGTAAAATCAGTGCCATTCGCTTCTCTGCTTCGGAAGCGATTTGTGAGGCTCTGCATTGTCAGCCGGGAGATATTTTAGAGTATGATGAGACTGCGGTTGACGAAAAAGTGACGGAAGAATAGATTGTGACATAGAAGGAACATCCTGCGAAAGTGGGATGTTCTTCTTTACGTAAAATATTAAAATAATATATTGACAAGAAAGGTCGAATGCGTTAGACTTTAGAAAAGGTTTAATGCATTCGACCTGTTTTTTATAAAAGAAAACAATTGAGAAGTTGAGAGAATAGTTTTTAGAAACAAATAGAAAGGAAGTACCTATATGGAGACACCGAAAGTATTTGAAAGTGAATATCGCTTCTGTTTAATTCTCTGGGAGCACGAGCCGGTAAAAAGTACAGAGCTTGTAAAACTGTGTCAGGAGGAACTGGGCTGGAAAAAGGCCACTACCTATACCGTCATTAAGCGTCTTGCTGAACGTGGTGTATTAAAAAGCGAAGATGCAGTGGTTACGTCTTTGGTATCCAAGGAAGATATTCAGGCGGCGGAAATTGATGAACTGGTGGAGAAAACGTTTGAAGGGTCCTTGCCTGCTTTTATTGCTGCTTTTACCAAGCATAAAAAACTATCGGCCAAAGAAGTGGCAGAGCTTCGCAATTTGATTGATTCATATGAGGAGGAATAGCGTATGGCAAACTTCTTTCTTGAAATCGTAAATATGAGTATTACGGCAAGTTATTTGATTGTGGCAGTAATTGTATTGCGACTGGTTTTAACGAAGGCTCCGAAGTGGATTCGCGGTATTCTTTGGGGACTGGTTGGAATAAGGCTTATTGTGCCGTTTTCCTTTGAGAGTATGTTCAGCCTGATGCCAAGTAGCAGTCCGATTACTACGGGGAATATGCAGGCACTGACCGGTACGGATGTGGGAGCACCAACGGTGATGTCAGACTTCAGTATGGGAGCGGAAGCAACCATCGAAAATGCGGATGCAATGGGAGGTATGCCTGCTGTTGAGGTTTCTTTCGGCGGGGATTTGTCATTTAGTACTGTTCTTAGTATTGTGTGGTTGATTGGTCTGGTGGCAATGCTTGTATATTGTGCCATATCATATTATAGATTAAACAGGCAGATGGCATATGCAGTGCTTTATAACGGATGTGCAAGTGCTACGGAAGATAAAGAATGCACCGTTAAAAATCGTGACAGAAAATATATAATTTATCAGAGCGAAAAAGTGGTATCGCCTTTTGTACTTGGATTTATTAAGCCGAGAATTTTTGTGCCGTTCCAAATGAATGAGAGCGAGATGAAATGCGTCATTGCCCATGAAAAGGCGCATATTGCAAGGAAAGATCATTGGATTAAGCCAATTGCTTTTATGATTTTAAGTTTCTATTGGTTTAATCCGTTGGTATGGGTTGCGTATATTTTGTTATGCCGGGATATTGAACTTGCCTGTGATGAGAAGGTCATCAAAGAGATAGGCATCGAACATAAAAAAGCATATTCGGAAGTACTTTTAAAATGCAGTGCGCCGGGACGTATGATTTCTGCCTGTCCTTTGGCGTTCGGTGAGGTGGGCGTAAAGAAACGAATTATGAATGTGCTAAATTATAAAAAGCCTGCGTTTTGGATTATTCTTGTATCGCTTATATTATGTGTGGTAGTGGCAGTTTGTTTTATGACAAAGCCGAAGGAAGTATATGATGAGGGGAATGGGCTTTTGCAAGAGGAATATGATCGAGAGATGTTATCGCAGACAGGACAGTTACCTAATTCCGGGGAAGAAGACATACCGTTTGAATCTATTACCCCGGTCCAAATCTTAAAAGAGCCGCCGACTTTAACTTTGCAAGATGCCTTATCCAGCGCGATAAATTTTACTTATGTGGATAGTGGAACCTATGAATGGACCTATTCTACGGGGAATACTGATGAGATGGCGAGCGCAAATGCTTCCGGTCCATTTGTTACTGCGGCAGTAAAAGGAAAAGAAGATGAGTGGATACGGGTGCGTGATTATAATGGTATTGATTATGCATCCTATATGTTGAGTTGGGGAATTGATCCGGACCGCATTCAGGTGGTTGAGTATGATTTGCTGGATTTGGGTGATATGGAGCCGGAAGTGCTTTCGGAACAATGGCTGGAAGATGTGTATTTTCTGGAACTACGTCCGAGACGCATATATGAAGTAATTGCCCAGTGGGACGAAGGCAGTAACGGAAATGGTTTTTATGGATACGCAAGTTATATTTTTGCTACGGATAATGTAGACGTAAGCGGAACTGAATCAGAAGGGGAGGCACAGCCGGTGCTTATTCAGGCAACTGTTAAGGAGGTTTTGGCGGATTCTACGGATAAAATCTGTATTACTTCCGAGTCGGAGAATTTTTCGGGAGCCTTTGTGGTGCAAATTCCGGAAGAAGTTTATCCCATTGACGCATTGCAAAGTGGTCAGCAAATTATGATATCCATGTGGGATACGGGGGAGATGTATGATGAGCATCTGCCTTTGTATAAGGCACTGATTCTCCGGGTTCATTATTCGGATGCGGAGATCTTATCAGAGAATGCAGAAACGATGCAGGGAATGAATTTGCCGGCAGTGTCAGATACTCCTTGGACAGAGGAAGTAAATATCTTAGAAGGAGCGAGCCTTACCATGTTTAAATATAAGGATGTGGAAGGTGAACTGGAAATTGTCAATAACCGGGATAGAGAATTAGAGGCCGGTGAATGGTTTACCATTCAGCGTGAAATTGACGGACAATGGTATGATCTGGCACCAATTACGGATATCGCTTTTCATCAAATTGCGTATAGCGTACCTGCGGGAGAAGGTATTGTGCTACCGGTTAAGTGGGAGTATATGTATGGGGCGCTGCCTGTGGGAGAATACCGCGTTGTTACCAAGGTGCACGATTGGCGTGCGCCGGGAGATTTTGATGTGTACTATTTGGCAGATGAGTTTGAGATTATGCGATATAATTAATAATAACTAGGATATTTTTACAATAATAACAAGCAGAACGGATGAGGTAACTGTCATTCGTTCTGCTTGCTTAAATTTTATTGTATAGTTGTATGAAAAAATATGTTTTACATATTAATCATTAAAAGAAGTGAATCAAGATTGTTCAGAATATTGCTTCAGATAGCTTCCGGCTTCTTCCTTGCTTATAGAAAAGTTGGACATGAGTTCATTTTTTATTTCTTCATCAGCAGCTCCATATTTGCGACAACTACGGATGTTGGCATAGACACCTTGAATTAAGCCTTCTTCGCGACCTACAGCTAAGCCTTCTTCGCGTCCGACAGCTAAGCCTTCTTCGCGTCCGACAGCTAAGCCTTGGTCTCTGCCAATTTTTTGATTGTATTCATCCCATTCCCATGATTTCATATAGTCTAAATTAATCTCCCCTTGTTCTTTGAGCTGTTCCACCCTGTGATGAATAAATTCAATATCAGGATTGGTGACGTTTGCTGATACGGAACTCTCAAAATATTTTAACATATCCTGCAGCTCTTTACTAGCGTTTCCGGCTTTTCCTTTTGTATATAGTATTATTTTTAATGCACCGTCATTATAGTCGAGGGACGGCTCCTCTTTTATCATATTTTGTATGGTATAAATCATACGATTGCTTCCAAAGGGGTCATAGGGTAAAATAAAAATAATGACTACGTTGGGAAGGCTTGTGTACGATTGTCCCCGCTTGAGATTGGCTGCGTCTATCATGCCCTGATAAAATCGCATTCGCCTTGGGATAGAGTCTTTCTCATAGGTTAAATTAGGCTCGATATCATAGATGTCAGGCAAAATGTCCGCATCTACAACACCGCTTTCACTTATGTCTTCCAAGTAGGCATCCATGCGGATACCATGCATGTCTGTGTCCAGACCATACAGTTCTTTCTGGGGTGTGATTTTGATATGTCGTATTTCTTTATTTAGAATGGTTCTTAAAAGAATACGACAGAATTCTTCACCGGTCTCTTTGTCATCAATCATCTTATGAAACAAAAAATTGTCAATAAGATTTAACTCCGAAAGAGGCCGGAAGTTTTTTGTTATGGTATTTACCATAGGCATATTCCTCCTTATAAAATTTTATATGACTTATTTATTGCATGAAAAAAACACCGCAATAAACAGAATCAACCTATTCATCCACATGGAATTCGTATAGAAAAACTGACGTGACTTTAGAAAAGTCAGAGTAGGTTACCCTACATAAAAATGATTTGTGAGATAACTATAATGCATAAAGTAGTAAAATGCAAGATAAAAATCGCGTAAAAATTTATAGTATTCTAATAATGTCATAATAGATTTGAAATTTAGGTTCTTATGTTATATTTAACAAAAAATGATAATTATTGATTTTTTGCGCAAATTAGTTTATGCTAACTGATAGAGTACAGACATACAAATGTCTGTAATTTAAGTTTATAATAATCAAAAATAAATTACTAATATTCAACAATCAGGAGGATATAATATGCTTGAATTTAAATATGACACACAGTTATTAATTGAAGGAAAAGATTTGGATGAGGATGTCATCAGCGATTATTTTACAGAGAACTTCAAGGGCGACTGTCTTTTGGCAGTCGGCGATGAAGAATTGATTAAAATTCACTATCACACCAATGAACCTTGGAAGGTTTTGGAATACTGCGCATCCTTGGGTGAAATTTATGATATCGTGATTGAAGATATGGACAGACAGTCCAGAGGCTTACAGGGCTGATTTGTGTCTGATTTTATAAAATAGTATAATTTGTGAAAAGATTAAGCGCAGAGCCATGTGGTGACTGCGTGAATGGGAGTCATATGTTAAATTTTACAGTAACAGGAATGAGTTGCGCTGCCTGCAGTGCCAGAGTGGAAAAGGCAGTTTCGAATGTGGAAGGTGTAACCGGTTGTTCCGTAAGCCTTTTGACCAATTCCATGGGTGTAGAGGGAAACGCAAGTTCAGCGGACATCATCAAAGCAGTTACGGATGCCGGATACGGTGCAGAATTGCAAAATGATGCAATTAAGAATACACAAAATAAAAAGAGTCATAATGCAGATGCGTTGGAGGATAAGGAAACACCGCTGATGAAAAAGCGTTTGATTGCATCTGTGGGATTTCTTGTGATATTGATGTATTTTTCTATGGGACATTCCATGTGGGGATGGCCCGTGCCTACGTTTTTTGAGAATAATCCTGTGGCTTTGGGATTGTTACAGCTTTTATTGACCGCAACAGTCATGGTGATAAACCAGAAGTTTTTTGTCAATGGCTGGAAAGGAATTCTTCATAAAGCCCCCAATATGGATACCTTGGTAGCTTTGGGTTCCGGTGCAGCATTTATGTACAGCACTTATGCATTGTTTGCGATGACGGCGGAAGTGAGTAACGGCAATATGGAAGGTGCCCATGCATACATGCATGAGTTTTACTTTGAGTCTGCAGCAATGATTCTTACCTTGATTACCGTAGGTAAAATGTTAGAGGCCCGGTCTAAGGGTAAAACTACGGATGCGTTGAAGTCGCTGATGAACCTTGCGCCCAAAACGGCAACACTGGTTCGAGGCGGTGATGAGCAAACGATTCCTGTTGAAGAGGTCTTAAAAGGCGATATTTTTGTAGTGCGCCCCGGTGAGAGCATTCCGGTGGACGGCGTTGTCATAGAAGGAAGCAGTGCCATTGATGAATCTGCTCTGACCGGTGAGAGCATTCCGGTAGATAAGGAAGTTGGTGATTTGGTCTCGGCGGCAACCATCAACCGCTCCGGATTCTTAAAATGTGAAGCAACCCGTGTGGGTGAAGATACTACCCTGTCTCAAATTATTCAGATGGTAAGCGATGCTGCAGCAACCAAGGCACCCATTGCCAAGGTGGCGGATAAGGTGTCAGGTGTTTTTGTTCCTGTGGTCATTACCATTGCAGTGATTACAACGTTGATTTGGCTTTTCATTGGGGAGAGCGTTGGGTTTGCACTCGCCCGAGGCATATCCGTTCTTGTCATCAGTTGTCCCTGTGCATTGGGGCTTGCTACACCTGTGGCAATTATGGTAGGTAATGGCGTAGGTGCTAAGAACGGTATTCTTTTTAAAACAGCGGTTTCTTTGGAAGAGACCGGTAAAGTGCAGATTGTGGCTCTGGATAAAACAGGAACCATTACCGCAGGAACACCGAAGGTAACTGACGTGGTGACTGAAAGCAGTGTAACGGAAGAAGAACTTCTAACCGCAGCTTATGCCTTGGAATGTAAAAGTGAGCATCCTTTGGCAACTGCTGTTGTAGAATATGTCCGTGAAAAGGGAATCAAAGAAACAGAAGTTTCAGATTTTGAAATTTTACCCGGAAACGGTTTAAAAGCGGTATATGAAGGCGTAAATTTAGTGGGTGGAAGCCTCAAATATATCAAAGGTCAGGTTGTAGTATCCAAGGCTATGGAAGAGCAGGCAGAAGCCTTGGCAATGCAGGGAAAAACCCCCTTATTTTTTACACAGGGAGATAAACTTCTTGGTATGATTGCAGTGGCGGACGTGATGAAACCTGACAGCAAGGAAGCCATTGAACAGCTTCGGAATATGGGAATTCGCGTTGTGATGATTACCGGGGATAACGAAAAGACTGCCAATGCCATCGGTAAGGAAGCGGGCGTAGATCAGGTGATTGCAGGCGTACTTCCTGCAGGAAAAGAAGCTGCCATCAGTGATTTAATGAAACTTGGTAAGGTTGCCATGGTAGGTGACGGAATCAATGATGCTCCTGCCCTTGTGAAAGCGGATATGGGCATTGCCATTGGTGCCGGTGCTGACGTTGCTATTGATGCAGCGGATGTGGTGTTGATGAAGAGCAACCTTTTGGATGTACCTGCGGCAATACGATTAAGCCGTGCGGTTTTAAAAAATATTTATCAGAATTTATTCTGGGCGTTCTTTTATAATTGTGTGGGAATACCACTGGCAGCAGGTGCTTTTATTGCAGTGCTTGGTTGGGAATTAAATCCTATGTTTGGGGCGGCAGCAATGAGTTTGTCAAGCTTTTGCGTGGTATCCAATGCCTTGCGCTTGAATCTTTGTAAGGTGTATAACGCAAAAAGAGATAAAAAGGTGAAGCCGGCTAAGATAGCGGGCATGGATGTAGAAAACGACAAAGCAGAAAAATGTACCTGCGACGGAAGGGCTTGTTTAAGTAAAAATCATAGTGAAACAAATAAAATAGATGAAGAACGAAAGGAAAACAATAATATGAACAAAACAATGAAGATTACCGGTATGATGTGCGGACATTGCTCGGGACGCGTAAAAAAGGTTCTTGAGGCAATGGCAGAAGTAGAGGAAGCAATTGTTAGCCATGAAGAAGGAACCGCGGTTTTAACGTTGAATGCAGAAGTAGCAGATGAGGTGTTAAAGAAAACTGTGGAAGACGAAGGATATGAAGTGACAGGGATTGAATAACTGAGTAAAAATCTCGTATTAAAATTGACAAGTATTTTCAAGTAAAGTAAACTATAAACGTAACAGAAAGGACTTGATAAGGCACGGAAGTGTTTTCTGGAGAAAACACAAAAAGATATTGGGGGAAGTAAGAATGAAAATGAAGTTTAGTGGATTTCTTTTGACATTGGCATTGGTGTTTGCCATAACGTTAGGATTTATCCCCGGGTTAGAGACTTCAATGACAGTACATGCGGCGGATGATTCCGGTGTATGTGCTTTTGGCGGTAATATTGCTTGGGAGTTGGATGGAACGACACTAACCATATTCAAGGTTGATGGTGTAGCCGGCGGAGATATGTGTCGTATTTGTTGGCGGAGCTGGGATGCATATGATACAGTGATTGAAAAGGTTATTATAAAAAAAGGAGTCACAAGTATAGGATACAGTGCGTTTGAAGGTTGTATTAATCTGACTGAAATTACCATACCTGCCGGAGTAACCAGTATCGGCGACTGGGCGTTTTATGGATGTAATAATCTGACCGATGTTACCATACCTGTCGGAGTAACCAGTATAGGAGAATATGTATTTGTGGGCTGTAGTAGTCTGACAAGTATTACCATTCCTACCGGGGTCACAAGTATAGGAGTTTCCGCATTTGAGGGCTGTAGTAGTCTGACTGAAATTACCATACCAGACGGAGTCACAAGTATAGGAGACTATGCATTTTATGGTTGTACTGGCCTAAAAAGTATTATCATTCCTGATAGCGTAACCAGTATAGGAGACTGGGCATTTTATTACTGTAGTAATCTGACCAGTATTACTATTCCCGGTAGTGTTACCAGTATTGGAGCAAATGTATTTGGATATTGTGTTAGTCTGACCGATGTTACCATACCTGTCGGAGTAACCGGTATAGGAGTAAATGCATTTTATGAATGTGATAGTCTGACCGATGTTACCATACCTGTCGGAGTAACCAGTATAGGAGACTGTGCATTTTATGGTTGTGATAGTCTGACCAGTATTACCATACCTGCCGGAGTAACCAGTATAGGAGAATCTGTATTTCGGCAATGTGGTAGTCTGATCAGTATTACCATTCCTGATAGCGTTACCAGTATAGGAGATAAAGCATTTTACACTA
>CAZYVY010000044.1:0-6440 GCA_964651555.1 uncultured Lachnospiraceae bacterium
TTGCACCTATTACAATGCGTATGCAACCGGTGATGTAGAGACGATTAAGAGTATTTCCAACTATATGGATGAAACGGATGAGTTTAAGATTCCGCAGATGGCAGAGTATGTAGAGGCATATCCTACCATTGAGATTTATACGAAAAACGGTCCGATAGAGAATTCATATCTGGCATATGTATATTTCCAGATGGAAGTTACCGGCTTTGAGGATTTGATTGCCGGTATGGAGACCTTCTATGTTTGTACCAATGAAAGCGGAGAGCTTTACTTAAATAAGGGTGAAGTTACTACCGAAGAGTACGAATATATCAAGGAAGTTAATTTACAGGTGGATGTAGAGGAATTGTACAACCGCGTAAATGTAGAGTGTAACGACACGTTCTACAGCAATGCAGATCTTTTCTATTACATTCAGGAAATCGTAAATGAAGTACAAAAGTCCGTAGGTGAGTCCCTGGCGGCGCAGGTTGCTGAGGCGGAAGAAGAAAATGCCGGTGAAGAGGAAGTATCGGATGGGGATGCACAGACAGAAATCGTTATCCCAACGCCGGAACCGGTAACCATCTACGCTACCACAACCACTACCGTGAATGTGCGTGAGTCGGATAGTGAGCAGGCTTCTAAGGTAACGAAGGTAAGCGGCAATACCCGTGTGGAAGTCTTGGAGCAGAAGGCAAACGGCTGGAGTAATGTCAAGGTGGATGGCAAGGTTGGTTATATCAAGTCTGAGTTCCTTACCGTGATTGAGGGCGCGGACGGAAGTGAGATTATCGGAACCGTAAAGGCAACTACCACCATTAATGTGCGTATGCTTCCAAGTCAGGAGGCAACCAAGGTAGGTGTTCTTGCAGAGGGCGCTACCGCCGATTTGTTAGGTGAAGAAGGCGAGTGGAGCAAGATTTCCTATAATGGCCAGGTGGCTTATGTTAAGTCGGAATATGTCACAAAGTAGTTTGTGCAAATTCAACAAAAACTAATAGAAAAACTTTTTCGATTTAGTGAGATAAAGTGTTTGCATAATCGTACAAGTAGTAATATAATATTTTTCAGAATGAAAGCAGTGACGAAGAGTCGCAGGATGAAGTGCCTGCGACTTTTTTGGAAATCGCTTTATGATAAAAAGGGAGGATATGAAAAATGTCATACGTTGATGAGGTTTATGAACAAGTTGTTGCAAAGAACCCTGCGCAGCCGGAGTTTCATCAGGCAGTAAAGGAGGTATTGGAATCTCTTCGTGTTGTTATTGAAGCAAATGAGGAGAAGTACAGAAGAGATGCTCTTTTAGAGAGACTTGTAAATCCGGAGAGACAGCTTATTTTCCGTGTACCGTGGGTAGATGATAAGGGTCAGGTACAGGTAAATACCGGATATCGTGTTCAGTTCAATTCTGCAATCGGACCTTACAAGGGAGGTATCAGATTACATCCTTCTGTAAATACAGGTATCATCAAGTTCTTAGGCTTCGAGCAGATCTTCAAGAACTCCTTAACAGGACTTCCTATCGGTGGTGGTAAGGGTGGTTCTGACTTCGATCCTAAGGGTAAGTCAGACAGAGAAATCATGGCATTCTGCCAGAGCTTTATGACCGAGCTTTGCAAGCACATCGGTGCTGACACTGACGTTCCTGCCGGAGATATCGGAACTGGTGCAAGAGAAATCGGTTATATGTACGGCCAGTATAAGAGAATCCGCAACGTATACGAAGGTGTTCTTACCGGTAAGGGACTTTCTTACGGTGGTTCCCTTGCAAGAAAGGAAGCTACCGGATACGGTTTATTATACTTCACTAAGGAAATGTTAAAGGCTAACAACATGGAAATGGCAGGTCAGACCGTTGCAGTTTCAGGTTCAGGTAACGTAGCAATTTACGCGGCTGAAAAGGCAATCGAAATGGGTGCTAAAGTTGTTACCGTATCTGACTCTACCGGTTGGATTTATGATCCCGAAGGAATCGACATTGACCTCTTAAAAGAAGTAAAAGAAGTAAAGAGAGCAAGATTAACAGAATACGCTGCTGCAAGACCTTCTGCAGAATATCATGACAAGAAGGCTGAAGGCACAAATCAGTGGATCGTTAAGGTTGACATCGCTCTTCCTTGTGCAACCCAGAACGAATTGCTTCTTGAAGATGCTAAGAACCTTGTTGCAAACGGTGTTAAGGTTGTTGCAGAAGGTGCTAACATGCCTACTTCTATCGAAGCTACAGAATACCTTCAGGCAAATGGCGTAATCTTTGCACCCGGTAAGGCTGCAAACGCAGGTGGTGTTGCTACATCAGCACTTGAAATGAGCCAGAACTCTGAAAGACTTCATTGGACTTTTGAAGAAGTGGATGAAAAGCTTCAGGGAATCATGGTTAATATCTTCCGTAACCTTGATGCAGCTGCTAAGCAGTATGGTATGGAAGGCAACTATGTTGCAGGTGCTAACATCGCAGGCTTCTTGAAGGTTGTTGATGCTATGACAGCGCAGGGTATTGTATAGTTTGAATTAAATGTATATTTTAAAAACCGGAAATGCATTAATTTGCATCT
Organism: uncultured Lachnospiraceae bacterium; assembly: GCA_964651555.1. Taxonomy (GTDB): domain Bacteria; phylum Bacillota; class Clostridia; order Lachnospirales; family Lachnospiraceae; genus UBA3766. The sequence continues at coordinate 2,538 of CAZYVY010000044.1, forward strand.
CCGGTTTTTTTGTCGCTTGTTTTTTTATTTACATGTTCTTTTAAAAGCATATTAATATACTGGCTGAAAGAACGGTCATCTGCTTCTGCTAAATTTTTGAGCTTTTCTACTATATCTTCATCTAAAGTAATACTGACTTTTAGCTCGAATACGGAACAACCGAGGCAAATCCCTTTGATACAGGATATGATTATTCCTATGGATTAGCCATATCCGGTGAATATGAAAATTTGGAAGTGCCTTTTATCATTATTGATTTTTATAATAACGAATATGAATTTACATTTTTTTATGATTTATGGTTTTCACACTTGACAATATAGGATATATCCTATATATTAAATTCAAGGAGGTGAAGCAATGCCTGTAATATCAAGATTCAGAGGTGTAATCCTCAGAATGTACTTGAGACAAAAAGAACATAATCCACCGCATATTCATGCACAATATGGTGAAACGGTGGGATTATTTTCATTAGAGAACGGCGAGATGTTTGAAGGCGATTTGGATAAAAAGATGAGAAGTTTTGTGACGAATTTTATTATGCATTATAGAGAGCAGTTAATGGAGATGTGGGAGACGCAGGAGTTTACCACATTGAGCCCATTAGAATAAGAGGAGAAATGTTATGATAAATAAGATTATATCAGTTGTTGGCAAAGAAGATTTTTCGCTTGAAGTTGAGTTCATGAGCGGAGATGTGAAGAAATATGATATGGATTATATGCTGGCTAAGTTTCCGCAGTTTCAGACTTTAAAAGACAATCGAAAGTTATTTTATTCCGTCAGAGTGGACGGGGGAGGTTACGGCGTTTCATGGAATGATGATTTGGATTTGGATGCGCAGACGATTTGGGAAGAGGGCATTTTAATTGAGATGCCTGAGAAAGTGCAACCGGATATTAATCGTTTGTTGGCCTATCATTTGTCTTTGGCGAGGGAAATTGCAGGTATGACGCAAAAGGAATTGGCAGAGAAGACCGGAATTTACCAAGCAGACATAAGTAAGATAGAGCGAGGTTTGGCGAATCCTACCGTATCTACATTAAAGCGTCTGGCAGATGGATTGAATATGAATTTAATCATTGAATTTGAGCCGAAGAAAGATATAGCAGTGTAAATATACATTTTTGGAAGTTTTACGGAAAAATACCAAATAAGGAAATCATACTTTTTTCTTTTCAATGCAAGGCAAAAGTAGTATAATTATTTTCATAAAATCCATAGGGGAAATAGGAGTTTATAATTATAGCGGAAAACAAGTGTTGTAAAGGAGAGGGATGTATGAAAGTACGTAAAATCAGTATTTTTAATCAATTGTTTGTCTGGCTTGCAATTCTGTTGCTTGCGGGAAATGCAGTGCTTGGAGTTGCGGCGTATAAGCGTTCGGAATCTGCGTTATTCGGACAGATTCAAACCAATGTAAAAAATATTGCCCAGTGTGCGGCAATGAATGTCAGTGGAGATTTGTTGAAAGACATTCAGCCCGGTGATGAAGGAAATGATGCGTACAATACCATTATTGAGGAACTTTCACTGTTTCGTGATAATGCAGAGATTGAGTACATATATACATTGCGTCAGACCGGTGAGGAAACATATATTTTCGTAGTAGATTCCGATCCGGAAGAGCCTGCGTCAATCGGAGATGAATGTGAAGCTACTGAAGGTTTGGTAGCTGCTTTTACGGAAGCAGTTACGGCTGCAGATGATGAGCCTTTTACGGATGAATGGGGTAGTCATGTATCAGCATACAGTCCGGTTTATGACGGAGATACTATAGTGGGTGCTGTTGGTGTTGATATCAGTGCCAACTGGATTGATGAGCAGATGACAGCTTTACGTAATTTGGTAATTGTTGTTTTTGCAGGTACTTATGCGGTAAGTCTTCTTCTTTTAGGTCTTTTGATGAGCAAGTTCAAGCGTGGAATGAAGAAGTTAAATAATAAGGTAAAAGAGCTTTCCGGCGGTTCCGGCGACTTAACCAAAGAAATCGATATTTACACCGGTGATGAATTGGAAGTAATTGCGGGCAACATGAATGCATTTATTCGTCAGATTCGCAGTCTTGTGAAAGAAGTAGCAGAATCTACGGAAGAGATTTTGGTTACCGGCGATGAATTAAAAACCACAGTGGATGAGAATACGCGTATCATGTCTACCATGAATACCGAAATTGAAGATATCAGTGTAAATATGGAGAAGAGTGCAACCTCTAGTAAGATTCTTTCTGAAAGCCTTGCGGAAAGTGCCGGTCAGGTGGCAACTTTTGCCCAGAATGTAGATACAATTTGTCAGATGGTTCAGCAGGCAAATGCCAATGCTCAGGCAACTTCTGCCCAAGCAATTGCCAATCGTCAGAATGCAATGAATTCTATCAGTGAATTACAGGGAAGAATGGAGCAGGCCGGCGAGGATGCCCAGCAGATTATGCGCGTAAAACAGATTGCAGAGGAAATAGGTCTTATTGCAAGTCAGACCAGAATGCTTAGTTTGAATGCCCAGATTGAAGCTGCAAGAGCAGGTGAAGCAGGAAGAGGTTTTTCAGTAGTTGCAACAGAGGTTGAAAACTTAAGTGACCAGATTGACCGTGCAGTTGCGGAGATTAACGGAATTAATGGTCAGGTTCAGTCTGCCGTAAGTGAGCTGACAGCAGTTTTGGAAGAAATGATTCGTTTTGTATCCGAAGATGTAGCCGAAGACTATGATTCATTTGCTGCTCTAGGTGAAGAATATGGAGCAACAACAGATACCATCGGTGTACAGATGACAGAAATCGGAAATCAGAGTGCGGTGATTTCTCAGAATATTGCGGAAATCAATACAGATGTACAAAGTATTACCGCTACTATTTTTGCAACGGCTGAGGAGGCGAATGACCTTGCACGTTCTACTGGTGTAATTGCAGAAAGTTTTGAGAACTTAAGTGAGACATCTAAGAAGAATACGGAGCATTCGGAGAAACTCAGTGAACAGGTAAGCAAATATACATATTAGAAACTTAAGTGAGAGGGAGAAATATTAATGTTTCTCCCTCTCGATATGTCCAGACCTCTTGAATTTTGGCATAAAATAGGATATAATTGTCCCGATACTTAAAAAATTAACAATCGGAGGTAAATAAAATGTTAGTTTCAGCAAAAGAAATGCTTCAGAAAGCAAAAGCTGGTCACTATGCTGTTGGACAGTTCAACATCAACAACTTAGAGTGGACAAAGTCTATTCTTTTAACAGCACAGGAATGCCAGTCTCCCGTTATCCTTGGTGTATCTGAGGGTGCAGGAAAGTATATGACAGGTTACAAGACTGTTGTAGGTATGGTTAATGGTATGATCGAAGAATTAGGAATCACTGTTCCCGTAGCTCTTCACCTTGACCATGGTAGTTTCGAACACTGCTACAAGTGTATCGAAGCTGGTTTCTCTTCAGTTATGTTCGATGGTTCACACTATCCTATCGAAGAGAACGTTGCAAAGACAAAGCAGTTAGTTGCTGACTGTGCTGCTAAGGGAATCTCTCTTGAAGCAGAAGTTGGTTCTATCGGTGGTGAAGAAGATGGTGTTGTAGGTGCAGGTGAATGTGCAGATCCTAATGAATGTAAGATGATCGCTGACCTTGGTATCGACTTCCTTGCAGCAGGTATCGGTAACATCCACGGAAAATATCCTGCAAACTGGCAGGGATTAAGCTTCGAAACTCTCGATGCAATCCAGCAGTTAACAGGTGATATGCCTCTCGTTCTTCATGGTGGTACAGGTATCCCTGCAGATATGATTAAGAAGGCAATTGACCTTGGTGTATCTAAGATCAACGTTAACACAGAATGCCAGTTATCATTTGCTGATGCTACACGTAAGTACATCGAAGCTGGTAAGGACTTAGAAGGTAAGGGATTTGACCCTC
>CAZYVY010000044.1:6450-9974 GCA_964651555.1 uncultured Lachnospiraceae bacterium
CAAGGCTACTGTTAAGGAAAAGATGGAATTATTCGGTTCTGTAGGAAAAGCTTAAGAATAAAAAGAATAATCCTATAAAAGGAGGATGCCCGGTTGACTTTCGTCACCGGGCATTCGTTTTTGAAAAAGTTATAGGTGTGTTTTTGTTATCTATATCGATATTTGTTATCTTCTTGATTGTTAGTATAGAGAAGAAATTTTGCAGAATAATGTTATGTAAATCAATATTCTGTAAAATAAATATGAACAAAATATGAATTGGACTTTTTAAATGGGAGTTTATTAGTATAAAAATTGCGCAGAATGTAAAAAATCTGCGCAATATAAATATACGTTTTATACCTATAAAAGAAGTGCAATTAGCAATGTTTCGGTTCAGGATATTCCACCCCAAAAGTATCCACTGTAACGCTCTTCATTACCTGAGGAGTTAAGGGTTTGTCTGAGTAATCGGTATCTGTTTCTGCGATTGTATTCACAACTTCCATTCCTTCAATTACCTTACCAAATGCAGCATAAGCACCATCCAAGTGGGGAGCATCTTTATGCATCAGGAAGAACTGGCTTCCTGCTGAATCGGGGAACATGGAACGTGCCATGGAAAGTACACCGGGAGTATGCTTTAAGTTGTTTTCAAAACCATTCTGTGAGAATTCTCCCTTAATGTGGTAGCCGGGACCGCCTGTTCCGGTTCCTTGAGGACATCCGCCCTGAATCATGAAACCATAGATAACTCTGTGGAAAGTAAGTCCGTCGTAGAACTTCTTATTGATTAATGAGATAAAATTGTTAACGGATTCCGGTGCAATTTCAGGATAAAGCTCTGCTTTGATTACGGAACCGTCTTCCATTGTGATTGTTACGATAGGATTCTGTGCCATTTTGTATAATTCCTTTCTAAAATATGTTATGCTTAATTACGCATAAAAATAAATTTGCGAGTATGCGGTCATACACGCAATAACTATCTTACCATAATCCACGGAGGGATAAAAGTGATAAACGATAAAAAACCGGAAAAAATCGTTTTGGATTTAACCTATTTTCAGGACATAAAATCTGTACAAAATAAAATAGAAGAGACCGGCATAGTCTGTGTATGCGGTATGAGTATTTTTAAAGAAGAATGGGCGGAAAATGCACTTTTCATTACAGATGATTCTATAAAGGCAGAGGAGTTTAAGGCGTTTAATGCCGCAGTTCTGATTTATTTACATGAAGGGAATAAGGAGCAACATTTCCCTCTAAACCGCTATTTTATTGAAGGGTTTGAGGAAGTTGATGCAATTTATTTTAAAAGAATTTATCAAAGGGAAAAGAATATTCCTCGAATAATTGGAGAAACAGAAAATCTATGGATTCGTGAAATGTCGATAGAGGATACGGATGCATTATATGCACTTTATGAAGATAAATCAGTAGTAAAATTCATGGATGATCTACCGGGGAATAAGGAAGAAGAGAAAGAATATATCGCAGATTATATAGATAAAGTCTATGGTTTTCTTGAATTTGGAATGTGGATTGTGATAAAAAAAGATACCGGAGAAATCATTGGTCGTGTGGGGTTTCAGAATAGTGAACAGGAAGATGCTGCAGAGTTAGGTTTTATGATAATTCCATTCTATCAGGGAAGAGGATATGGGTTTGAAGCATGTGACATAGCGGTTTCTTATATGAAGGAGGAATTTCCGCAAATCCGGTTGATGGCAAAATGCCATAAAGAGAATGCAGCCGCAATTGCTTTATGTGAGAAATTAAAGATTAACTGTAAACTTTTATAGTTTTTATCCCTGATAGTATGCTATAATTTCAGGTAGCAGATATTGTTTTTTACGATAAGTAAAAAAATAATACCGGAAATAGAAGATAAAGGAGTAACAGCCATGGCATTTACACATTTGCATGTGCATACGGAGTACAGTCTTTTAGACGGTTCCAACAAGATAAAAGAATATGTCAAGCGGGTAAAAGAGCTGGGCATGACCAGTGCTGCCATTACCGACCACGGCGTAATGTATGGCTGTATCGACTTTTATAAAGAGGCGAAGGCACAGGGTATTAAGCCGATTATGGGTTGCGAGGTGTATGTGGCACCCAACTCCCGTTTTGATAAGGAGTTAACAGGTGGCGAGGACAGATATTACCACCTTGTTTTGCTTGCAGAGAATGATTTGGGCTATCAGAATCTGATGAAGATTGTGTCCAAAGGTTTTACGGAAGGTTATTATTATAAGCCTCGTGTGGATATGGAAGTGTTACGTGAGTACCACGAGGGTATTATTGCGCTGTCGGCATGTCTTGCGGGGGAAGTGCAGCGATACATTATGAAGGGGCTGTATGAAGATGCGAAGAAGCAGGCCTTAAAGTATCTGGACTGCTTTGGTGAGGGAAATTATTTCTTAGAGCTTCAGGATCATGGAATGCCGGAGCAGGCTACGGTAAATACAGCGCTTATGCAGATGAGCAAGGAATTAAACATTCCTTTGGTTGCCACTAACGACGTGCATTATACTTACGAAGATGATGTGGAAGCCCATGACCTTTTATTATGTATTCAGACCGGTAAAAAAGTAACTGACGAGGACCGTATGCGTTATGACGGCGGCCAGTATTACGTAAAGTCCGAGGAAGAAATGCGGGCTTTATTCCCTTATGCCCAGGAAGCATTGGATAATACGGCAAAAATTGCCCAGCGTTGCAACGTGGAAATCCGTTTCCACGAGACTAAGTTGCCTCATTATGAAGTGCCGGAAGGCTATACATCCGTATCTTACCTTCACAAATTATGTGAAGACGGTTTTGCACAGCACTATCCCAATGATGACGGTACCCTCATGGCTCGTATGAAGTATGAGCTTCAGGTCATTGAGCAGATGGGATATGTGGATTACTTCCTGATTGTATGGGATTTTATCAATTATGCCAAGTCCAACGACATTATGGTAGGCCCCGGTCGAGGCAGTGCGGCGGGCAGTATTGTATCCTACTGTTTGCATATTACCAACATTGACCCTATTCGCTATCAGTTGCTGTTTGAGCGTTTCTTAAATCCGGAACGTATCTCCATGCCTGATATCGATATTGACTTCTGTGTGGAAAGACGTCAGGAGGTTATTGATTACGTGGGCAAAAAATACGGTGCTGAAAAGGTGGTACAGATTGTTACCTTCGGTACTATGGCGGCACGTAATGCCATTCGTGATGTGGCGCGTGTAATGGACCTGCCTTATGCCCTGGCGGATACCATTGCCAAAATGATTCCTCAGGAACTTAATATTACGATTAAGAAGGCTTTGGAGATGAATCCTGAGCTTAAGGAAAAATATGAAAATGACCTACAGATTCAGCATCTCATCGACATGAGTATGCGTTTGGAAGGTCTTCCCAGAAATACATCCATGCATGCAGCAGGCGTGTTGATTTGTCCCCGTTCGGCGGATGATTTCGTGCCGTTGAGCCGTGGCGGTGACGGTGCCATTACTACCCAGTACACTATGACAACATTGGAAGAACTGGGTCTT
>CAZYVY010000044.1:9984-15126 GCA_964651555.1 uncultured Lachnospiraceae bacterium
AAAATGGACTTTTTGGGACTTCGTAACCTGACCGTGATTCAGAATGCAACACGGACCATTGAGAGAACTAAGGGCATTCATCTTGTGATGGAAAACATTGATTATAATGATAAAAAGGTTTTAGACTATATCGGTACCGGTAAGAGTGACGGTGTGTTCCAGTTAGAAAGCGGTGGTATGAAGAGCTTCATGAAAGAGCTTAAGCCCCGGAGTCTTGAGGATATTATTGCGGGAATTTCCCTATATCGTCCCGGTCCCATGGATTTTATTCCTCAGTATATCGGCGGTAAAAATAATCCTGAAGAGATTACCTATCTGTGTCCGCAGTTAGAGCCTATCCTTGCCCCTACCTACGGTTGTATCGTGTATCAGGAGCAGGTTATGCAGATTGTACGTGACCTGGGCGGCTATACTTTGGGACGAAGCGATGAAGTGCGCCGTGCCATGAGTAAAAAGAAAACGGCCGTTATGGAAAAAGAGCGTGAATACTTTGTATACGGTAATGAGGAATTAAACATTCCCGGTTGTGTGGGTAACGGTATCAGCGCAGAAGTAGGCAATCAGATTTATGATAAAATGATTGATTTCGCCAAGTATGCTTTTAACAAGTCCCACGCGGCAGCCTATGCGGTAGTATCTTATCAAACCGCTTATTTGAAATATTACTATCCTGTAGAATATATGGCGGCGTTGATAACTTCCGTCATCAGTAATGCCGGCAAGGTTTCGGAATATATTCAGGTAGCTAAAGAAATGGGGATTGAGATTCTTCCGCCCGATATCAATGAGGGTGAAGTAGGTTTCTCCGTATCCGGCAATGCCATCCGCTATGCGCTGACAGCTATAAAAAATGTAGGACGTCCCGTCATTGAATCCATTGTGGAAGAACGCAAGGAGAGAGGACCTTTTACCAATATCAATGATTTTGTGGTACGTATGGCAGAGAGTGATGTGAACAAGCGTGCTGTGGAGAATTTTATCAAAGCGGGAGCTTTTGACAGCCTGGGTGGTACCCGAAAGCAGTTTTTAAGTGTGTATGTTCAGGCGATGGACAGAGTTCACAAGGATAAAAAGAACAGTATGGCAGGTCAGATGACCCTGTTTGACCTGGCAGGAGAAGAAGAAAAAGAAAGTTTTGAGATTTCTCTTCCTGATGTAGGCGAATTCGGTAAGGAGTTATTGCTTACTTTTGAAAAGGAAGTTCTTGGGGTGTATATCAGCGGACACCCCCTGCATTCATATCAGTCCCTTATGAAAAAATATGCGACAAAGTTAACCACGGATTTTTATCGTCAAGAGGCTGATGAGGGAAGAAAAGAAGGGCAGGTTGACGTTTCAGAAGATACTTTTATTAAAGTAGAGGAAGGTGAACGTGTTACGGTGGGCGGTATGATTACCGAAAAACGGGTCAAATACACCAAGAACAACAGTATGATGGCATATGTGATGCTGGAAGATTTGGTAGGTTCCATTGAGGTTATTATATTCCCCAAGGCATTTGAAAAATACTCTGCGAAGCTTGTGGAGGATGAAAAGGTATTTTTAACCGGCCGTGTACAGATTGAAGACGAAAAGGATGCGAAGTTAATCTGCGATACGGTGGAAAGTTTCTCCGATAAGCCCCGTAAATTGTGGATAAAGTTTAAAGATAAAGAGCAGTGTGATGCAATGCAGGAAGAAATTATGAGTATGTTATCGGAGTCTGACGGAAAAGACGAGGTGGTATTTTTCTTGGATAAAGAAAAGCAGATGAAGTCTTTAGGACGTAGCCGGGCGGTTATGGCAGAGGGTATTCTTTTAGACAAATTAAAAGAAAAATTAGGTGAAGACAGCATTGTTGTACAATAAAAACACACTTCTTTCTCATAAAAAGATTGAAAACCGCAAAGAATTAGATTATGATATTGTGGATGGAATGTGTAGATTAATATGGTTTTGTCTCGTAAAGACAGGCGAAGAAATATGAAGAACATTTCGTCAGTATATGTTGTAACAGGAGGCAGATATGTCTGATACAATTAAGACCATCGGAGTTTTGACCAGTGGCGGTGATGCTCCGGGAATGAATGCGGCAATCCGTGCCGTAGTACGTAAAGCAATCCAGAACGGCGTGTCCGTTAAAGGTATAAAAAGAGGATATCAGGGACTTCTTGCAGAAGAAATTGTTGATATGAACAAGTCATCGGTTTCCGATACGATTCAGAAAGGTGGTACTATTCTTGGTACAGCCCGTTGTTCTGAATTTGTAACAGAAGAAGGTCAGGCAAAAGGTGCCGAAATTTGTCGCAAGCACGGCATTGACGGTATTGTGGTAATCGGTGGAGACGGTTCTTACCGTGGTGCGCTTGCTCTTTCCAAGCAGGGAATTAATACCGTAGGTATTCCCGGAACCATTGACCTTGATATTGCATGTACTGATTATACCATCGGTTTTGACACCGCAATTAATACCGCCATGCAGGCAATTGACAAGGTGCGTGATACCTCTTCTTCTCATGAGCGTTGCAGTATTATCGAGGTTATGGGGCGTAATGCCGGTTATATTGCATTGTGGTGTGGTGTAGCTAACGGTGCAGAGGATATTCTTATTCCTGAAAAATACGACTATAACGAGCAGAATATTATCAACAATATTATTCAGAATCGTAAAAAAGGTAAAAAGCATCATATTATCATCAATGCGGAAGGTATCGGACATTCCACATCCATGGCAAGACGTATTGAAGCAGCTACCGGTATTGAAACCCGTGCAACTATTTTAGGTTACATGCAACGTGGCGGTTCACCTACCTGTAAGGACAGATTCTATGCTTCCATCATGGGTGCTTATGCAGCAGACATTCTTTGTCAGGGTAAGACAAACCGTGTTGTAGGTTACAGAAACGGTGATTTTACGGACTTTGATATTGACGAAGCACTTGCAATGACCAAGGACATTCCGGAATATGAGTTCATGGTAAGCAGACAGTTATCACAGTAAATTTTAGGGCGGAGTGCTATGCATTTCGCCTTTTTGTTTTTAGGGAGAGTGCAATTTTACAGAGTGAGGGAATGTTATGAAAAAGAAGATTAAAAGTGCTATTTTTATAATATGTATTTGTGTTTGTTGTTCAGCCTGTGGGACCATGAACGAAGCACAAACTACAGACCAAAGCGAAGTAAATATTAGCGAAGCGGTTTTTCGAACGTGAATATGAACCCGGAATGGCTTATAACCGATTTGACCTATATGGCATCTGAAACCCATGATATGGATTATTTTCTTTTACGGTATGGACTCGAAGATGTAGGGGCTTACACTCAGGATAAAGGAACCGTAGCGGAATATTACGGTGTGCTTGCGGTTTACGGAGCAATGCCTTATAAATTAGATGAAACAAGTTGTGGAAAAACAACCTAAAAGTTGCAGAAAAATTTGTAAACAGGAGATAAGAGATGATCACATCAGCATCCAATGGTAAAATTAAATGGATATGTACTTTACGTGAGAAAGCGAAGCTTCGTAAAAAGGAGCAGAAGTTTATTGCGGAAGGTTGTAAAATGTTTCTTGAGGCGCCCCAAGACAGACTTTGCGAGGTCTATGTATCCGAGAGTTTTTTAAAGAAAAGCGGAGAATTGGAGGAAGCCTGTAAAGCACGTTTGAAAAAGATTCCTTATGAAGTAGTTTCTGATGATGTCTATAAAAAGATGTCCGACACGGTAACACCCCAGGGAATTCTCAGTGTAATAGCAATAAAAGAAGCAACCCTGGAAGATATGTTGTCAAGTGCAGATAAGCCCTTGTTTGTTTTGCTTGAGAATCTTCAGGATCCCGGAAATTTAGGTACTATTCTAAGAACCGCAGAAGGTGCAGGCATAACCGGTATTATTATGAGCAGGGATTGCGTGGATATTTACAATCCGAAAGTAATCCGCTCTACTATGGGTTCTGTGTATCGGGTACCCCACTTTTATACAGAGGATCTGCATGGAATCATGGATGAACTGAAGGAGAAAGGCGTAACTGTTTACGCAGCAGCCCTTGATTCCAGTGAAATTTATGATACATACTCCTATATAGAAGGAAGTGCCTTTTTAATCGGCAATGAAGGAAATGGTCTTCGTTCTGAAACCATTGCCAAAGCAGGGAAATGCTGCTATCTTCCCATGGAAGGACAGGTAGAGTCGTTGAATGCGTCGGTAGCGGCGTCCGTGCTTATGTATGAGGCATATCGTCAACGCAGAAATGCATGAGATGCGCAGGTGGCGGAAAAATAAGTAAATCCGAAGTAACCCGGATGCATTGCTGAGATATTCCTGTTCTAAAAGAAATAAAAACAGATAAAATTTTGATTGACAGTTATTATAGAGAGAGAAGATAATATAAAAGAGCAGAAGTAGTTTAAGGGACTTTTATAAAGAATCAAAAAGTAAGCGGAAGGCAGGCTGTGAAAGCAGTTATGACGGAAAGGATTATTTTATGAAAATCGGTTTTATCGGATTAGGTAACATGGCAAGAGCCATTATCAGCGGAATTACTTCAAAGGGAGGAATTGAACCGAAGGATATTTATGGTTCAGACATCTCAACTGCGGCAGCAGATGAGGCGGCACTTACCTATTTGATTAATACAGGCACCAGCAATTCTACGGTTGCAAAAGAAGCAGATATTCTATTTTTGGCAGTAAAGCCCCAGTTTATGGATGAGGCACTGAAAACCTTCAAAGATGATGTTCGCAAAGATTGTATTGTTGTATCCATTGCGCCCGGTAAAACATTAGATTATTTTGAAGAAAATCTGGGACGGAAAGTAAAGGTGGTCCGCTGTATGCCCAATACTCCCGCTTTGATAGGAGAAGGTTGCACAGGTTGCTGTAAAAACGCATATGTAACAGATGAAGATATGGTTAAGGTAATGAAGCTTTTAAAAAGCTTTGGCCGTGCGGTTGAGGTGCCCGAAAGCCTCATGGACGCAGTTGTGGGTATAAGCGGTAGTGCTCCCGCATATGTATTTATGTTTATTGAAGCCATGGCAGATGCTGCAGTAGCGGAAGGTATGCCCAGAAACAAGGCATATGAGTTTGCGGCCCAGGCAGTTATGGGAAGTGCTAAGATGGTATTAGAGACGGGCAAACACCCCGGCGAGTTAAAAGATATGGTTTG
>CAZYVY010000044.1:15136-17679 GCA_964651555.1 uncultured Lachnospiraceae bacterium
AAGTGAAGAGCATCCGTGGAAACTTGTGGACATGGTTTGCTCACCCGGCGGAACCACCATTCAGGCAGTTAAGGTTTTGGAGGAAAAGAACTTCCGTGGTACTGTTATGGATGCGGTGGAAGCATGTATTAATAAGTCTAAAAGTTTATAATTTCCAATTACTCCCATTTCAAAAATGTTAAAAAAATATTACTAAAAAAGCATGTTTTTTACGAATAAAAACATGCTTTTTGCATAAAAATAACTAGAAAATTTGACAAAACTACGAATATTTGTTAATATGTGTAACTGTAACAAAATTGTAACATTTTTGAAATATGGAGGAAGATAATGAAATCGAACGCAAAGAAGCGTGGTTTTTGTATGTTCCTTGCCGCATTTTTAATGATATTTGTGGCTGATTGGAATTCATTAACCGTGCTGGCATCTGAAGCAGATTGGAATTTTAATCTGAGCGCAGGTGCGTCTGAAGTGGTAGAGGCAGATATTCTTTCGGAGGAAGAGTCCTTTTTGGACATGGTAGAAGAAGCACAGGAAGAAGTGGAAGAACGCAACCGCCTTGTAATGGCAAATGTGAACAATTCCGTAAATGTGCGTGAAGAAGCTGACAGCGAATCAACAAAAGTAGGTTTACTTTATGAAGATTGCGGCGGAGAAATTTTGGAACGGGGAAACGGATGGACTAAAATCCAGTCCGGAGAATTAGTAGGCTGGGTTAGTAACGAGTATCTTTTATTTGGAGACGAAGCCTGGGAGAGAGCAAATGAGGTTGGTACAACCATAGCAACTGTTGAGGCGGAAGCCTTAAGAGTGCGTAAAGAGCCCTCAGAAGATGCAGGCGTATACGGCCTGTTGGAACTTGACAGTGAGTATGAAGTGGTAGAGGAGTTGGAAGACTGGATTGCCATTGAATACGGAAAATATACAGGTTATATTTCCAGTGAATTTGTGAGCCTTGAATTTTTCCTTGAAGAAGGAGAAACAATGGAACAGATTCGGGAACGTGAATACCTGTTAGCGTTGGAAAAAGCCCAACTGACAACCAATTTGGGAGCACTTCCCGGCTCGGAGGATGAAGTAATGCTTCTTGCTGCTTTGATTCAGTGTGAAGCAGGAAACCAGAGTTATGAAGGTAAGGTTGGTGTTGGTGCGGTTGTCTGTAACCGTGTAAGAAGCAGCAGATTTCCCAATACGATAGCAGAGGTTATCAATGCGCCCGGACAGTTTACGCCGGCAAGCAACGGAAAACTTGCATCCAGACTGGCAGCAGGTGTGAATGAGGAGTGTATTCGGGCTGCAAGAGCAGCTTTAGCAGGAGAAACTACTGTAGGAGATGCGCTTTATTTCAGACGTGCAGGCAATAAAGCAGGTTATGTTTTGGGTGACCACGTATTTTACTAATATTTAAAATGGAAGAAAAGTTCTTTTTCTGAAACCGGAAGGCTTTGGAAAAGGGACTTTTTTGTTGTTGCCGGCAGGAATACGATTACTGTTTTACTTGCGTCTTAAAATACTTTGTTGTATGATGAAAGTGATTTGCAAAGGAGGTGCAGAACATGTCATTTTATTTAGCATTGGCATGGCTTGTTGTAATGATAGCCCTTGTAATTGTGGAAGTGGTAACCTTGGGCCTTGTTTGCATATGGTTTGCAGGAGGTGCGCTGGTTGCGGCAATTGTTGCAGTGTTTGGTGGCCCTTGGTGGTTGCAATTGATTGTCTTTGTTGTTGTTTCTGCAGTGCTTCTAATTTTTACCAAACCAATTGCTAAGAAATATTTTACGGATAAAGTACAAAAGACTAATTCTGAAGATTTAATCGGAAAGAAAGTCATGGTAACGGAAGCGGTAGATAATGTCCGTGCTACCGGTGTTGCAGTGGCATCCGGACTGGAGTGGACAGCACGTGCCAGAGAGGACGGAATTACTTTTGAAAAGGGCGAGTTTGCTTTGGTGTATGCCATTGAGGGAGTAAAACTGATTTTGGTAAAATGCCCTCAGGAACACAATGCAGAAGAACAGAAGATTTTTCAATACAAATAAAGAGAGGGTTAAAAGATGAATGGAATGTTTTTGGCCGCAGAAGGCTTAGGCGCATTATTGTGCGTATTGGTTGTTGTTTTAGTTGTTTTATTGGCAGTAGCAGTTTCCTGCTTCAAGATTGTTCCTCAGGCACAGGCTTATGTAGTGGAACGTCTCGGAGCTTATCAGGGAACCTGGTCTGTAGGTTTTCATTTTAAGTTTCCCATTATTGACAGAATTGCCAAGAGAGTCATTTTAAAAGAGCAGGTTGTGGATTTCCCGCCCCAGCCCGTTATTACCAGCGATAATGTAACAATGCGTATCGATACCGTAGTATTTTATCAGATTACGGATCCCAAGCTTTTTGTATACGGTGTAGAAAATCCCCTTATGGCCATTGAAAACTTAACCGCTACTACATTGCGTAATATCATCGGTGAAATGGAGCTTGACCAGACGCTTACTTCCCGTGAAATTATTAACACCAAGATGCGTGCATCTTTGGATATTGCAACAGATCCCTGG
>CAZYVY010000045.1:0-1121 GCA_964651555.1 uncultured Lachnospiraceae bacterium
AAAAGCTCGTTTATTTTTTATCCGCCCCGGCCTTGCCGAAGTACATAAGCTCCCAAACTGCCTTTTCTTTGACAGTCTCTACTGCCACGCCTTCCTCGATTTTTTCAATCATGGCAGTTCCTTCAAAACGCAGGTACGCTCCATCAAAACCGATGAGCTTGGCGCCAATCTTGGTAATGCCTGAAAGCAAATCCACAAAGCATTGGGATGAAATATCGTTTTCGCGCTCGTAAGTGATACGGTACAGCTCGCCACTTTCTGTGGTATATTCGTAAATTACTTTTCCAAAAACGGGCTTGCCGGTGTGTTCATCTATGTATTCGTCGGTTGGCAGGAATTTCAAGGTATGGTTGCTGTTATCACCAAGAATTTCGCTTCCTTTTGCCAGCATAAACACATCAAAGTCCTTGTAGCCGTACTTCTTTTCACCTGTAATCCATGAAGAAATCACCTTGTAATCGCCGATTTTGGCTCTGCCCCAATACCAATGGTGCATGAGCTTCAGCATGGAAACATTACCCCAGTTGTGATCATGGTATCCGGTGCCTTCCAGATGAAGTGAAGTTCCATTATAGGTCACATCTGCCACAACGTTTCCTTCAGGAATTGCTGGCAACCATGCAAAATAATACTCTTCGTTATCTCCAAAGAAAATACTGCCTGTCTGTGAACGCCATGCAGGAATTGTGCCGTCTAATGACACTTTTGCCTGGATATTCTTGCCACTAAAGGTAATATCATAATGCTTCAAGTCACCCACAAATCTGCTGTCACCGATTTTCACATCACATTTGTCTTTTGCATAAAAACTTTCTTCAATGGACGCTTCCACCTGATCCTCGTACTTTGTACCATCCGGCAACGTCAGCTCGATTGTGGCCTGAGGTGTAATGGGCCCGCCTACCGCAATGGGGGATTTGGAATAGAAAATGATAACCATGATGGTGCCATCGGGAAAATGGGAATCATAGTACCACCATTCATAGGTACCCTTGCTGCCATCGGTGCGCATACCATCTTCCCAAAGCTCAATCACGTCCTTTGTAAGCCCCATGCTTTGGTAATGTGCGGCGTCATCAGGATGAATAGATTTCTGAATTTTTTTCATTTGCATACCTCCT
>CAZYVY010000045.1:1221-17527 GCA_964651555.1 uncultured Lachnospiraceae bacterium
TGCGGCGTCATCAGGATGAATAGATTTCTGAATTTTTTTCATTTGCATACCTCCTAAGCTTCTACTACGATTTTACCACATATATGCTCCGGCGTTAACTGTAAAAGAAGTGTTGCCGGACCGGAATTTTTGATTTCTTTTTCTATGTATTCCTCGTCCTGTGTAAATTTATAACTGAGCTTGCGGGTAATGTCCGCAATCTGTTCTTGGTCGTCGATAATCTCCATCCTGCCGAACACAATAACACTTTTCACATTCCACGCCCATTCGCCTTCACCTCGATAACCTTTATCATAGGTACAAAAGGATACTTTGTCATGCTTTTTCAAGGCATCAAGTCGGTGTCCCACCTTGCCACAGTGGAAATAAATCTTGCCATCGTCCTCATTATACCAGTGATTCATGGGCATTCCGTAGGGGTAATCATCATCACCAAGGACGGACAGGACGCCACGGGTCTCTTCTTTTAATATTTTAATACACTCCTCGTTGGAGAGCTGCTTTTGTTTTCTGGTTAAGTCGCGGAACATGATTATTTATCTCCAATCTGTTTATTTTGTCGGTTACTCTTTCTTTTTATAATAAATGCTATTATCGCCAAGATGGCACTTGGGAGTATAAATATTATGGCATTCACAAGTATATATACAGAGAAAGGCGCGGAATTCAGGGTTGTGGTGTAATTGATATAATCAATAATTGTATTGACTACAAACACTACCAATAAAAGTATTGAAATCGTGAAAAGTATTTTGTACGTTGTCTCTTTTTTCATAACTCATTCCTGCCTTTCTTGTTTTTTGTTTTCCATATTCATTATAAACGAAAATACATTATTCTACAACAAACGCCCCAACTCTTAAGTCAGGGCTTTTACAAAGTGTTATTTCTTAAGATAAAATCTCTCCATTTGTGGAAACCACTACCACCTGCCACGGCAGGAACTTGCCGCTATCCTGAAGTGCTCGTTTCACAGCGTTTTCAATGCCGCCACAACAGGGCACCTGCATACGAACCACAGTTACACTTTTGATATTATTGTTTTTAATAATTTCCACCAGTTTTTCGTAATAGTCAACTGCGTCCAGCTTGGGGCAGCCAATCATTGTTATTTTGTTTTTTATAAAATCTTCATGGAAGTTGCCGTAGGCAAAAGCGCTGCAATCTGCTGCCACCAGAAGATTGGCATTTTCATAAAATGGTGCTACTACGGGCAATAACTTAATCTGCACAGGCCACTGCATCAGGCGGCTTGGTGCTTTATGAGTGGCACCGGACATTTCCGCATTGGTTTCCTGTTGCGCCATCATATGGGCTCTTGTTCCGGGACAACCTGCAAACACCGGCTTTTCCTCTGCTTTTTTCTTCGATGCCAGAACTGCTGCCTCATCATAGGCAGGAGCCTCTCTTTCTTCAAAAGAAATGGCACCTGTGGGGCAAGCAGGCAGACAATCACCCAAACCATCACAATAATGCTCTCTTACCAGCTTGGCCTTTCCGTCAATCATATCAATAGCACCCTCATGGCAGGCGGTGGCACATGCACCACATCCATTGCACTTCTCTTCGTCTATTTTAATAATTCTTCTAATCATAATTCTTCTCCTTTTCTCATTATCTGCGTTAGTATCACCGCTGCTTACAAGTGCATTATATACTGCATACTGTAGCAATGATGTTGCACATGCAACAGAGCGAGATACTCTTTCAAATCTCGCTCTGATTAATGGTCGTAAAATGTCTTTTACCTCTGTTCAGTTTTTCTTAATCAAATTTTTTCAGAATACGGAAGGTATTCTTTTCAAAATCAATATATCCTTCCTCTTGCATAAGCTTTAATTCCCTTGTAAGCGCACTTCTGTCTGCATTTAAATATTCTGCCAGCTGTACCCTACCCATAGGGATCTCAAAATATTTCGAGTTGTGATATCCGGCCTCACTAAGCAAATATGAGGCTATTTTCTCACGCAAGGTTTTCTTGCTTAAAATATCAATTTTTGAAATCAGTCTGGCATTCTTCTCTGCCATGACTGTTACCATATTAACTACCAGTTTCTGATGGTGTGAGCAGGCACTGGAACAGGAATGCATTACCCGGTCAAAGGGCAGAAACAATACAGATGTCTCGTCTTTTGCCACGAAAGATACAGACGCCGTTCCGTCACTGCCACATGCAAAGGATTCTCCAAACAACTCTTTCTCACCTATGGTAATCATCATTGCCTTATTTCCCCAGACGTCTTCGCGAATCATCTGCACGCTGCCTTTTACTACACAGCCCACGCATTGCAATTTCTCTTCTTCCAGAAATATAAATTCTCCCTTTTTGTATTCCTTTACAAAAGCTCCGACACAATGCAGTGCCGATTCGATATCATCGGTTGTCATATTTTTGAATAATGGATTATCTGTAAATAAATTAGACATTTTATTTTACTCCAATAACTCACGTAGTTCATATTTTCTTCAAAATACTCCATAACTCATTTAGAGCAGCATCCCACCTCTGCTCTTTTGCTTATATGTCGCCCGTCCCGCCATTTTTGTTTCTACCGTGCGAAATCCTGCTTCATAATATATCCTTTCCATTTTATTTATTCATCTCAAGTTCTTTCTCTATCACTATAATTGATTCCTCGTTCTCCCCAATCATTTCCACTGAGATTTTCTCAACAGTTGTACAAAACGTTTCCTCCAAATCCTTCACTTTGATAAACGCATCCTCCAGTAGTTCTGCAGAAGGCAGTTTGCCAATGGTCATATGCGGTTTGTACGGAATTCCCTTATCATACTCAGCAAATTCATTTGCATAAAGCAAATCATGAATTTCTTTTATTTCTTCTCCGCCTTGCAAAACATTCAAAAAAAGATAATTTCCGAAAGTGTCTTCCTGTTTACTGACACCGCACATTTTCAAATTGAATGGTTTCACGCAATCCAGCCTTTTCTCCAGGATCTGTGTCAATTTCTCATTACTCATTGAACTTTCAAATGGAAATACTAACGTTATATGAGGACGAATCAAATCTGCCAAAGGATCATATTTTCTTCTTATGTGATTTATAATCTCCATATTATCAAACTCAGGAAATATCATAATTGTACGTAAACTCATTCTAACCTTCTCCCCATGGATATTTTACTATGAATATATCATAATGATTACTCTTTATCTTACCACAGAACAGGTCTACATCAAATACTATTTTCCTATTGTGTACGACACTAAATTGTGATAAAGTCAGTTGTACAAAAGTATTCTTCAAGAATCTACTTTTCTATTTTATCCGGCTTATCAGCCAATTTTACTCTATTTATTTTTATTATGATCTTCCAAAGCTGTCATCAACCTGATTAACGGGCTGTACGATACTGATTATCCCACTGACAGCACCATTACCTACAACTGGACTGAGTACGAGGACCAGAATCTGAAAAGGACGCTTGCGGACACAATTATAACTATTAACAATAAATTTTCTTATCATTTTGAAATCCAGATGACGGTAGATGAAGAAATCGTATTTCGTGTGATTGAATACGGATTCGGACACGCCTATAAAAACCGTATTTGTGAAAAGGGCAAAGAGGTTCTTCCTTTTCCCGAGCCTAAGATTATTTATCTAAGCGAAAAGGATATAGACAAAGTTCCCGATGTATATTCCGTTGAACTGGATTTTGGAACGCAAGGCACATTTACATACAAGGTTCCTGTCACTATCCTGCAGAACATCACACCCGAAGAATTGACCCGCCGTAAAATGATTATTCTTATTCCATTTCATTTACTGAAGCTCCGTAGCGCATTAACGCATAGCCGTTCAGAAACAAACAAAAAAGCCTTGAAAAGTTTAATAGAAGATGATATTGTTAATAGTATCAGGATCAACTTAGAACTAGGTAATATATCTGCAGAAGATGGACATATGCTATTCAACTTAATTCAGAAGTTGTATCGGAACATTTATGCTGATTATGATGAATTGGAGGATATCACTATGATGATTGATGAATCTTTAGACCTTCCGATTGATAGATTGTATACACAAGTCGAAAAATTGGAGATTGCGCTTGAGGAGAAAGAATCGGTTATTACAAAAAAAGATTCTATCATTAATAAACAGACCTCAACTATTAACTCATTAACCGCAGAGAATGAAGCCCTTAAAAAACAACTTGAAGAACTGACTAAGAATAAATAATAATACAAAAGCAGATGCAACCTACCAATTTGTATCTGCTTTATTAATCTGTTTTCATAATAGGTTCTCCGGAAAACCGACTCCCTTCAACTTCCATCCATGTCTTCTCAGCAGAAAAGCAAAACACTCCTCCTCCGTGTCAAATTCATCATGATGGGAATTGTTCGAACGTTCTATAGTGGATTCAATACACCATTTTCCTGCCTCATTCTGAAAAACACTTATTTCATATGCTCCGTGATCCCCTGATAAAGGATAATCTTTCACGGAACAGCTTGGTGTCTGGTTCTTTCTACAAGATTGATTGAAAATACTCCAAAATTCTTTACTCGTCATCGAATTACTCTTCCTTTATCCACAAACTAAAATCACAGCAGTCCCCGCCGGTACCCAGGGTTTTGGTGCGTCCCCACACAAGCTTTGGGTGCATATTGCCGTAGCAGATGTCATCGCTTTTACAGAAAAACTGTGCAAGCTCCGGGCAACCGTATTTTTTGCAGGTTTCCACGTAGGGGCAGACTGTCATGTCGGCGATTTTCTCTATCTTAAGAGAGCACCACTTTTCATATAGCGCTAGTGCTTTTTCCTGACTTCCTTCTTCCTTAAGCAATGCCTCATAAAAAGCGATGGAAGGCAGAATCTGTTGCAAATGCGCCATCAGTGCCTTGCTTGCAGATTGATTGTCCTGAATCAGTTTCGCAGTTCGCATATATATCTCTGCTTTTTCATACTTATTTCTATCCTTCCTCTCGCTAAAAAACCATAAAGAAACATATTTCGCTATTTTTTCTCCTTGCAAAATTTAGAATCCCGTCATATAATCATCAACGGAATATAAAGGTATATTTTTATATTAAAAACATAGATTTTCTATTAAAGGAGAGGGATTAATATGGCACAAATATTAGCTGTAGCAATTTTTTTGGTTATGTTTCTTCTTATTATAACCGAAAAAATCGAAAGACACATCACCACTTTACTTTGCGCATTACTTACACTTATCTTAGTGTTCGGTGTATGTATGCATAGCTGGGATGCTATTATGCATACCTTAAATGTGAAAGAAATCTTTACTGCTGAGTTCTGGTATCATGCAGGTGAATCTGCTGAATCCTCCAGCAGTGGTATTAACTGGGCTACCATCATCTTTATTGCAGGTATGATGGTTATGGTGGAAGGCATGGGTCATGCCGGATTCTTCCGTTGGCTCTGCATGCAGATTGCCAAGATGGTTAATTACAAAACCGTGCCTATTTTTATAACTTTTATGTTAATGTCTGCTATTCTTTCAATGTTCATTGACAGTATTACCGTTATTCTTTTCCTGGCGGCAGTTACTGTTGAACTGGCACACTTACTTAAATTTAACCCTGTACCTATGATTCTTGCGGAGATTTTCTGTTCAAACTTAGGTGGCTCTGCTACCATGTGCGGAGACCCGCCAAACATTATTATCGGTACAGCTTTAGGCTACTCATTCTCTGATTTCATAACAAATACCGGTGTTATTGCAGGAATCTGCCTGATACTTGCACTTGTTTATTTTTATATCGTATTCCGCAAAGATTTAGTATCCACAGAAACCGTAGACACTTCTACATATCCCAATCCCAAGGATGCTATAACTAACCGTAAAAATTTTGTTATAAGCATAATTATTTTTGCCTGTGCTATTGTAATGTTAATTACACACGCCGCAACCGGTTTAACCGTAGCATTTATTGGATTATTTATTGCAATTATTACTTTGCTTGCAGCGGGAAAAGATGCTATACTATTAATAAAGAAAGTTGATTATAAGACTTTATTATTCTTCATTGGACTCTTCGTTGTTGTAGGAGGTCTTGAGGAAACAGGTACTTTGGAAATTATTGCAAGTTTTATCGGAAAAATCAGTGGCGGTAACCACATGCTTATGATTGCCATTATCATATGGATTTCCGCAATTGCCAGTGCATTCATTGATAATATTCCTTTTGCCGCAACCATGATTCCCGTAATCAAGAGTCTGGCTGCTACTCAGGGAATTGACTTGTCAGTTCTGGCATGGACACTTGCAATCGGCACAGATATTGGTGGAAGTGCTACGCCTATCGGAGCATCTGCCAACGTAGTAGGTACTGCTGTTGCTGCAAAAGGCGGTCATCCTATCAGCTGGGGTTACTATTGTAAGATGGTCGCTCCAATTACAATTGTAGTTATATTTGTTTCCATGGTAATGATTTTTGCCAGATACCTGTAATGTAAATAGTATAATAAAGAAAGGAACTGACATCTATGGACAAACAACTTATTATATCCATCGGTCGCGAATTTGGAAGTGGTGGCCATACAATTGCAGATATTCTTTCCAAAAAATTCGGACTTGAAATTTATGACAAAAACATTCTTCATGAAATAGCTAATGAAAAAAATGTTCATGTTTCAAATCTTGAAAAATATGACGAAAAGCCCCGTAATTATTTCTTTACCAGAAGCGTTAAAGGACATTCCAATTCTATGGAAGAGAATCTTGCTAATATGCAGTTTGATTTTCTCCGTAAAAAAGCTGCCGAAGGCAAATCCTTCATCGTCGTTGGACGTTGCGCTGAACATGTTTTGAAAGACTGTCCGTCAATGGTATCGATATTTATATTAGGCGATTGGATACATAAAGTTGAACGTATAATGAATCTTTATAATGTTTCCGCCAATGAAGCAGAGAACATTATCTATCGGGAAGACCGCAAGAGAAAGTATTACCACAACTCTTACTGCAAAGGCAAATGGGGTGACTCACGTAATTATGACCTTTCTGTTAACAGCAGTAAATTAGGTGAAGAAGAAACTGCAGAAATTATAGCAGATTATATTATTAAACGACATAACCAGTTTTAATTATAAATAAAAGGGCTTCCATTGAATTGTTTACATTGTAATCAAATCAATGTCGCCCTTTTTTATAGTGATTTTATATAACGCCCTCTATTTTTGCTTCCAAATCCTTTTGGGACATTCCGCCTATAAATGTTCCGGCTTCCTGGCCATCCTTTAAGACAATGAATGTTGGAATAGACATTACTCTGTATTTCTGCGCTATGGCAGGATTATCATCCACATTTATTTTTCCAACTTTTATTCTGCCTTCATATTTCTCAGCCAGAGCCTTCACAATAGGACCCATCATTTTGCAGGGACCACACCAGTCTGCGTAAAAATCCACCAATACAGGTATATCTGATTCCAGCACCTCTGCCTGAAAATTTTCTGTGGTAAACTTGTATTCCATACTCATACCTCCTTAATTTCTTTGCATATTATCATTCCCTTTTCAAGAGAAAATATTTCATACTCTTAACTATCTGAAAATTATATATTTGCAAATGGGATTACCTATGGATGAAAACTTTTCTTCATACTCCGTCATAACATTTCCGGCCATTAGTTTCTCATCTGCATGCAAATCATATGTAATAACTTCTGCCTGCCAGCCCGCCTCAGGAAGCTGTTCTACCGCAAAATCAAAAAGTGCTCTGTTATCTGTTTTAAATTCTAATTTTCCGTCCTTTTTAAGAATCATGTTATAGCGTTTTAAAAACTCAGCAGAAGGAAGTCGTCTCTTGGCATGACGGTCTTTCGGCCATGGATCAGAGAAATTAAGATAAATTAAATCAACCTCCTCCTCTCCAAACACTTCCGTAATTTCCTCAGCATCCATACGGATAAAACAAAGATTCGGTAATGGTTCCTCCTCCATTTTCTGAATGGCACGAAGAAGCACGCTTGAATATTTCTCTATTCCCACATAATTAATCTCCGGATTCATCTTAGCAAGAGTATGGATAAACCTGCCCTTACCCATTCCTATTTCTATTCTTATAGGATTATCATTACCGAACACTTCTTTCCAGTTATTTTTTTGCTTTTTAGGCTCATGTACTACATAATCACTTTCCGCAATCATCTCCCGGGAGCCTGTAATGTTACGAAGTCTCATACTATTTCCTCTTTTTTCTATATATTGATTAGCACACATTTTACATCTTTTAGTCAAAAAATTAAAGTGGTAAATCTTAAAATTTTAGTATTTTATTATGTTTTTTTATCAAAAATAGTGTATCATAGTAATGATATATATGTTTCAGGAGTTATATATGAATTTTATTAGTAAGAAAAATAGCTTTATATTTTTACGGTTACCGGCTGTTTGCTTAGCAGCAGTACTTATTTTAGTGTGCTCATTTTGCGTACCTTTGGAAAACGTATATGCCACTCCCAGAGATTATCATCAGGAAGCCGAGGACCGTAAAGTCATGCCTGTAGAAACAAATAAAATACCCGATTGGCCGGAAGGTCCTGCCATCGGTGCCGAAGCTGCAATCCTGATGGATGCTGATACCGGTGTTATTCTTTATGGCAAAAATATCCATTCAAAATTATATCCTGCCAGCGTAACCAAGATTCTTACAACTCTCATCGCTACAGAAGAATGTGATCTTAATGAGATTGTTACCTTCTCCCATGACGCAATTTTCAGTATACCTTACGACAGTTCCCACATTGCCATCGATGTGGACGAGCAGCTGACAGTTGACCAATGTCTTCAGGCCATTCTTATTGCTTCCGCCAACGAAGTTGCTAACGGCTTAGGCGAGCATATTGCCGGCAGTATGGAAGACTTCGCCGCTCTCATGAACAAAAGGGCAAAGGAACTGGGTTGTCTTAATTCCAATTTTGTAACAACAAACGGTTTGCATGATGATAATCACTATACAACCGCATATGATTTAGCCATGATTGGCAGACACTTTTTTGCCAACGAGCTCCTTTGTAAATACGCATCAACTTCTAAGCTTCACATTTCGCCATCTGATCACCAGCCGGATGATATTATCGCCTGGTGTAAAAATGAATTATATAAAGGCAGATCTCAGGAGTATGAATACCTGATAGCCAGTAAAACCGGTTATACCGACAAAGCGAGACATACCCTCGTTTCATGTGCAGAAAAAGATGGAATGAAATTAATCTGCGTTATTTTAAAAGAAGAGTCACCGGCACAATTTTCGGATACTGTTGATTTATTCAACTATGGCTTCAGTAATTTTCAGAAAATAAATGTATCCCAGGCTGAAACCAGATTTAACATTGATAATGCCTCTTTCTTTTATAGCAATAATGATATATTCGGAGATTCAAAGCCTATTCTTTCACTGAATTCCGAAGCTGCCATTATCCTGCCGAAATCAGCAGATTTCACAGATGCCGTATCCACTATATCTTATGATAATGCACCCAAAGGTACAATCGGAACAGTAACATATGATTACAACGGAACATTTGTAGGACTTGCAACTATAGACTTGGCTTCAAATTCCAACTTATCATACCAATTTGATATGGAATCAAGCGGTGAAATGTCCTCCGGAACAAACCATGAACCGGAACAAACCACCGAAGATAATGTGATTTTTCTGAATGTTAAGAAAATACTTTTATTAATAATAGGCATTGCCGGTCTGTTTATTTTAGTAATATTCTTATACACCCTGTCACAAAATTATCAATTCGGCGGTAAACGTTACGGCAAAAGACGCAGACGAAACCGGAGAAGACGTAATCGTAACGGTTACAGAAGAGATTTACACTTTTAATTATTTTTGCGTTTCTTTTTCATTTCCTTAACTTTTGTGAAACGCTCCTGTAAATCATTATAAACCTCTTCATCTACTAATTTTAATGTTTTGACAGCATACAAACGGTTATTACAATCCCTACGGATTCTAAGCTTTGCTTTCATATAACCATGGTCGTCACAATATGCCATACTGTAATAATTCTTGCTGTTGGAGGTAAACCACCGTATCTTTTTACGAAGGTTTCTGCCACAGACATAGCATTTGGTGGAAGATACTTCCCTATCTGCCATGAGTAAAGTTTTATTATCAAATTCCCTTGAAATATATTTGGCATATTTATCAAATACAATAAAAACCTCGTCATTTTTGGTAAGAGGTGCCTGATAAGTATCAAATGATACATTTTTAAGATATTCTTCCTTAATATGTGCAAAAACCTTTGCGGTATAATAAGCATCGCTGAATGCACGATGGAACGGAATATCTTTTTCTATTCCCAGAAAATCAACTGCATATTCCAGCGAACGTCTCGTTTTCCGGTCTTCATATTCGATACTGAATAATTTCTGTACATCGAAAAATCTGATAGGTCCCTTTGAAAGCGGCTCCATGTCATAAAACTTCATATTTTTCTGAAGCTCTACTAAATCAAGAGGTCCCCATGTACAGAAAATATAATCTTCCCCACACCAGTCAAGAAATTCAGAAGCAACTTCCATGAAGGGACGTCCCTTCTCCAGCTCCTGCATCTGCATATGAATCAATTTACTTGTAATACGGTGCATCTCGTGAAAAACCTGAGGTTTAACTAATTTGCTGAACTCACCTATCATAGTCTTATCTTCACTTAATTTAATTGCACCTATCTCAATAATTTCAAAAAGAAGGGAATCTCCGGCCTCTTCAGCCGTCTGATTGCTTTGATTCCATTCCAAATCCAAAACAATATAATTCACGTAATCTCCAATCCGGACGTTATGTATTTTTAATAAAAATCTTTTCACATTCCGTCCTTCATCTCTATTTTGAAGAAACAAACCCCTATTGTCAAGTACCTGCCAATATCTTACTTCTTCTCAGCTATCGCCCCCGACAGGAAAAGAGCCCCTTTCGCACAGGCCGGTCCTGCGATTTCATACAAAATTCCCGAAGACAAGATTATAGTGGTAAGAAGAATACCCGCATCCTCCGGCAAGAGCCTTTGACCTAATGCCGCCAAACCTACAGACACACCTGTCTGGGGAATCAGTGCCAGACCCAAATATTTCTGAACCGGAACGCTGCTGCCACATAGCTTACAACCAACCCGGGCACCCAGATATTTTCCTATAATTCTTACGAAAAAATATCCAAGACCTATTGCTCCTGCCGTAAGCAGCATAGGTATATTAAGTCTCATTCCCGATAAAAAGAAAAACAGAAGCATAATCGGCCCGCTGAAAAAATTCACATCCTTAAAAAGCTTTTTATCCTTGCGTATATTCACATATACCATGCCCATCATCATACACGCAAGCAGTGGTGACACGGAAAGACATGCACATAACCCTGCGATTCCAAAAATAACCGCATTAATAAGTATAAGTCCATGCTCCCTTGTACGGTTCACGCTTATAATCCATTTAAGCAAATATCCGCAAATTCCCCCTACTATTATTACCAGAATGTTAAGAATCACCGGTAAAACAAAGGTATGGAAAACATTATGAGTACCACTGCCCTCCATCTGACTTACCACTGCTGAGCAGATGCTGAAGGCAATCAACGCAATAACATTATCAAGGGCAATAACCTCAAGAATAGTATTCACCATCTCGCCCTTTGCCTTGTATTGTCTTATTGTCATCATTGTGGATGCCGAGGATGTAGCTGTCGCAATTGCCGCCACCAGAAGTGAGAAATACAAGGATAAATCAAATATGAAGTACATAACAAGGAATGTAAGTACTGCTGCCGTAAAAGCCTCCATCAAAGTGATAAAAATCATTTTCTTACCGTTTTGACGCAGAGTATCCAATTTAAAATATTTACCTACTCCAAATGCTATATATGCAGATGCAATGTCAGTTATAAAATCCATTCCGGAAATCACATAGTCGGGAATCATGTTAAGTACATACGGTCCCAAAAGAATTCCTGTAAAAAGATAAGCAGTCACATCAGGCAGCTTACACTTCTTTGTAATGCGGGTCATCAGAAAACCTGTAAATAAAACCAGCGCAATGCAAAGTATTACTACTGCATTCTGATTTGTTCTCTCCAATAATTGATTCCAAAAAACCATAGGGCTACCCCCTTATCTCCTTTTTTTGATTATATCATATTTCGGGCATTTTTCTCATACTTATTTCATATCTTTAAAGGAAGATATGGTGAAGGATGAAATATGCAGCTTATTGAAAAAATTAATTCATTTTTGTGGAATTGTCCTTTACTTTTCTTGCTAATGGGAACTCATCTTTACTTCACAATGAAGCTTAAATTTCCCCAGTTAAAAATAGGAACTGCTCTTAAACTATCTGTTACTCCGGAGCCGGATATAACCATTACCGATACTTGCAAAAAAGCCGGCTCCGAAACCTCCCTTAAAACAAAAAGGATTTCCCCTTTTTCTGCCCTTGCAACAACTCTGGCAGCAACCCTTGGCACGGGTAATATTATAGGTGTGTCTACTGCAGTAGCCCTAGGCGGTCCCGGTGCCGTTTTCTGGTGCTGGCTTACAGGGGTTCTTGGCATGGCAACATCCTACGCCGAATGTTATCTGGGCTCTTATTTTAAAGAGAAAAATCCTGATAACTCTTCGGTGGGAGGCCCCATGTATTTTATAGAAAAAGGTCTTGGTAATAAAGGTCTTGCTACATTTTATGCAATATGTACGCTTTTTGCTGCTTTTGGGGTGGGATGTACCACTCAGGCAAACTCATTAACCCAGACCACCTCTCTGTCTTGGGGATTGTCTCCCCATCTGGTAGGTATTGTGGCAGCAGTAGTGGCGGGAATGGTTCTTATCGGCGGAATTCAAAGTATAAGTAAGGTTTGTACCAAGCTGGTACCGGCGCTGGGTTTTTTATATATTGCCGGATGTCTGGTTCTTCTTTTTTTAAACCGCTCTGTCCTGTTCGAAAGTATTACAACAATTATTTCCTGTGCTTTTAATCCGAATGCCGCATTGGGCGGGGCCGTGGGTACTTCTTTAGTTACCGCTGCCCGTTACGGAATTGCCAGAGGACTTTATACAAATGAAGCCGGAATAGGGACCGCGGCTATCGTAGCCGCTTCCTCCAACACCACTGATCATAAACGCCAGGCTCTCGTATCCATGACTGCAGTTTTCTGGGATACGGTTGTTATGTGCCTGCTAACAGGACTGGTAATTGTGGCAAATATGCTGACCCACCCTGAAACATTAGAAGGAGTTAATGAAACGGGTTTTGCGGCAGCAGCCTTTCAATTTCTTCCAATCGGAGGAAATACGTTCCTATCTCTCGCGTTAGTGGCTTTTGCAATAACCACACTGATTGCATGGTCTTATCTTGGTGAACAGGCAGTAATTTATTTATTTGGCAATAGGTTTATCTCTTTTTACAAAGTGTTTTATATCGTGATGATTTATATTGGCGCCGTTATACCTCTGGGAGTAGTTTGGCAATGCACGGATCTGGTTAATGCAATAATGGTATTCCCAAATGTAATTGCACTGTTTGCGTTACAAAAATATATAAAAAATTAGTAAAAAATCCGGACGTACCTCAAACGCCCGGACTTTTATTTTAATTTATTTTTTTAAAACACCGATTCCGATTCCCACATTATCGCCGCTTAACAATAATGCTTTGGCTTTTCTCTGCAGGGATGTGTCCTCGGGTAAGGCTGAAAACTCTGTATCTTCTTTTACCTTAAATACCCATTCTAAGATACTTAAAGGTTCTCTGTCTTCTGTATGAATGTGGAAACGATTCTGGAAACGTACAATATTTGAGTTTTCATCCAACAGCTCTTTTAACTTGGGAGCCAGCAGCCATGAATAGCAGGTATATTCACGGCCATCATACTCAGGAAAATTTTTTGCAAAAAATTCTTCTGCCATTTTCAAGGATTCGTCCACATTTTCCTCTGTAAGTTTGGCGTCGGAAGGAATATGCACCGCAACAACCTTCTCGCCTTCATTCTCACGCATTTCAAACTCCAGCTGTCCCAATCTGAAAAGCACCATACTGCTCTGGCGGTATGTCCAGAAACCTCTGTCAAATTCGTATATACCTTTTCTTACCTTGCATTCCTCAGTATATCTTGTAAAACATTTGAAGGTATCAACATATATTTTATCAGATATTCCCATTTCCTTATATCTGTCATAAACACGGACTGCACTTATGAGAAAACAGGACAACACCTTTATTTTCCCTTCATCCTCTGGAAAAGTCTCCATCAGCTTCCCGTAGGCTTCTGCTGCTTTTTCGGGAATGGTTAATCCCTCTAAAATATCTTCCACTGCACTAAAATCAAAGCTTGCAATAAATTCATTAACTCCCTTTGCCATACATTCCTGTAATTCAATTTTTTGGCATAACTCCTGAACTGTCATATGTACCCTTCCTCCTGTGGTGTAATCAACTTTTATTATAATCCCGAATAGGTACATAAGCAACAAGTATAATTGTTACCTCATCTTTGTTGACTTTTATTAAGCCTTTGGGTACACTAAAGAAAAATATTTTATTGATTTTCCGGTTTACCTGGTACGAATCCTACAGACCCTTTTACCTTGTTCCGCTTTTATTTATTCTTATGTTGCAAAAACCTGATTATAAGCGGATTAATATCTTACTTGAAATGGTTGCCTGTGGAGCGCTTATGTATTTCTATAAATGGCTGGTTCCCACACGAAGTATTTTATATGGGTTACCGGTATTATTATCCGTTATTTTGTCTGTAATTTACTAAATCAAAAAGCGCATTGGATTTCAATGCGCTTTAATGTTCCCTGGGGGAATCGAACCCTCAACTGCCCCTTAGGAGGGGGCTGTTATATCCATTTAACTAAGGAAACTTAATCTTGGGTGCAGAGCTTTCTGCACCCGTTATTATTTAATTAAATTATATCTCTTCGGGAAAATTAATAAATCCCTGAAGCCAGATATTACCTTTAAATCTGCGACCAACCTTTGGTTCACCAAACACATCTATTATATTAATACAAACATCAAATGTCAATTCATTACACAAAATTGTCATTTGGTAAACTTCTTCACCTGTCAGCTGATTTTTCACTTTTTTACAAGCTAAAATCTCGCCTAAGATAGAGTATTGGTCACATTCGACACCGTAAGGCATAAAGTAAGTGTCTACCAGACTGAAAACATCTTCATTATGAATCTTCTTGGAGATGGTACTGTAGATATCCATGTCCTCAAGAGTCAGTGTTTCTAATGCCTCTTCATCACCCTGCCTTGCAGCGGCGATTAATTTATTGCGGGCTTTGCTGTCATTTTGAATTTTCTGTTTTTGTCTTTCATCTTTTTTTATTGGCATCATAATTGTGCCGCTTAAAGAAAGAGCAGACAGACTCAGGGTAGTTCCCCTTATGGGCAGTCTGTTCTGGACCTGCGCCTTGATATAAGGAATCATATTCTGCAGGTAAAAAATCATCGAAACACCAACTTTTATGTCATCACATACTCCGGCATATGATTCCTTTGCCGCATGACGCTCCACCGAGACATCTTCCGTGGAACTGATAACAGAACCTCTCATATAAGGATAGTAGTAATCATAAATGAATTTATCCTCATCATCAAACTCGCCACATACAGCAATTCCTATATTTTCGGCAAAATCCTTGCAAAATTCACCTAAAAGAATTTCTTCCTTGTTTGTTGTATATGCACGGGCAGTAGAATCTATGATTACATTTGTGAGCAGCTCTTTTAATTTTTTACGGTCCGAATACTCACTAAAACCAATAGCACGCATATATTTATGCAAGAATCTCACCTTCTTTCAACATAAAATATTATAATACTATTTTATGAATTCCTGTCCACCCATATAAGGTCTTAAAACTTCAGGAATTCTTACGCTGCCGTCTGCCTGTAAATTGTTCTCTAAGAAAGCAATAAGCATACGGGGAGGTGCAACCACTGTATTATTTAATGTATGCGCAAAATACTTGCCGTTTTCACCGTTTACACGGATTTTTAATCTTCTTGCCTGAGCATCTCCAAGATTTGAACAGCTTCCTACCTCAAAATATTTCTGCTGTCTGGGAGACCAGGCTTCAACGTCATACGATTTAACTTTTAAGTCAGCTAAATCACCGGAACAACACTCGATGGTACGTACGGGAATATCCATTGAACAGAACAAATCAACAGTGTTCTGCCATAATTTATCAAACCAGTAAGGTGACTCTTCAGGCTTACAAACAACTATCATTTCCTGTTTTTCAAACTGATGGATACGATATACGCCTCTTTCTTCAAGGCC
>CAZYVY010000046.1:0-17485 GCA_964651555.1 uncultured Lachnospiraceae bacterium
TATTGCCAATATGATTACCAAATTTACTGCATGTTTCGGTGATGAAGGCATCAACATTGTTGAAATGACCAACAAATCCAGAGGAGAAGTTGCATATACCATGATGGACATTGAAAGTCCCGCAACAGAAGAAATCATCAGTAAGTTAGCTGAAATTGAAGGAGTATTCCGTGTAAGAAAAGTAAAATAACATACGGATACGGATGGTAAGACGAAAAAGCCCCTTGATAAACTTTATCAAGGGGCTTATAATGTTTAATGGAGTTTTGTTGTTAAAATGCCATGAGTAGACTTCGCTTCATATCAGGA
This sequence comes from uncultured Lachnospiraceae bacterium, assembly GCA_964651555.1. GTDB lineage: Bacteria > Bacillota > Clostridia > Lachnospirales > Lachnospiraceae > UBA3766. Next base: position 310 of record CAZYVY010000046.1, read on the forward strand.
TATGTGAGGTATATTGTTTCTATGATACAGATTCTATATAACGAGTATAAAAAACATAAGAGATTTGTCTGGGGATATCTGGGCCTATGTGTATTTTTGGCTGTTTTTTGCGGAGCATATTTTTGTGACTGGTTATCGTTACGGGCATATGCGGCTTCAACAACATTGACAGAAACAGAATCGATAACAACACTTACCAAGGAGATTTTGGGCAATACAATTTCTTCGGTGGCCGGTGGTTATTCCAGTGTGGTGGCTATTTCCTGTGAACCGTTTACTGCGCTTTTGTTTTTGGGGGTTATTGAAAATATTAACCGTTTATGCGGAAGTCCCATATCCATGGTATCCACACCTGCGGGGAACCCGATTGTACTTTTGGTTATTGCCATTTTCTTTGTGGTCAGTAAATTAATGAAATCCAATGAGAGTACTCAGGTATTTGGTATTGTCACTTTAGGTGAATTGGAAAAATATCTGGGACTGGTTTTTATTTTAGTATTGGGTGTTTTAAATATTACGGGAATATCAACGGAAGCGGTTAATGCAGTGGCTTATGCGGCATCTCCGGATACGGCGGCGACAGCGGCACCGGAATGGATTTCTGTTTTGTCTGTGATGTGGTCCGTGTTTTTCACTATTATGTCCGTTGCGGTCTTTTTTATCATGAAAACAGTAATGTCGGGGTTGGAAGTGATACAGATGTCACTTTCTTTTGTGCCCGGTTCAGCGTTTTTCTTTGAAGTTTTTAAAAGTCTTTTTGCGGTCTTTTTGGTAACGATTAATATTATTTGCCCGCCGTTGGGAATTGCCTTTAACATCATTGTATTTATCATAGGATGTATTTTGTTTAAGGTTTGCTACAGGGCAACCAGATATTTTGAATTAATATATGTTAAACCTTTATTTAAGCGGATAAAAGGCTTTAATCCGCATATTTCTCTGATTGCAAAGAAGTTCCCTAAGAAACTTCGGAAATATTGCGAAGCTAATCAGATGGAGTATAAGGTGGCCATTCCCGTATATCCCATTAAATACATAGGGGAAGAAAAAGTAAAAAAATATGACAGATGGTGGCTTGTGTCTGACCAAAAAAATAATGCATATCTAAAGAAAAGGCTAGGAAAAAACAAGGTCAGAAGGATGGACTGGAGCAGTTCTTATCAGCAACCGGTTTACATCCGAAAAACGCTTTGGTTTTATGAAATATTTACCTATGTACCGAATTCGGATAATCTTGCAAAAAAATTTCCGAAAAAAGAATTTTCTTTTGCGTTCAGTTTGGAATATTTTTATCGGATTCAAGATATCTTGGAGTTGACAGGCTATGAAGATTATAGTCTGATTCAAGAAGAAAAGAAGCTGACAAAACGTCAGCAAAAGGAAGAAAAGCGTATGCTTAGAAGAGAAGCCTGGCTGCAGAAAAGGGATGAATGGAAGCAGAAACGGCTTGAGAAACAATCGGATAACCGGGAGTAACAGATGGATTTTTTAAGGAGAATGAAAGTTAAATACGGTATTGCACATCCATTATGTATGCTTAGTTTGACAGCATGCCTGTTTTTGTGTGCCGGTATTATATTGTATTCTCTTGGGTCATATGATTCTGCCAATGTTTCTGATGCCGTCCGTGTGGAACAATCTGTTGAAACGGAACAGGTAATGGCATTTTTAGATGAAATTTTTAATACGGTAATACGTTCATATTCGCAGGTGGTAGCTATTGGTATTGAACCTTTTCTTGCTGTGATTGTGCATGGATTTATGGGGCTTATTAATGCTATGCTTGGAGTACCCATAGATTTGGATGCAACGTTCTTTTCATTGCCGCAGGTACTGTTTGCTGTGTTGATTGTATGGGGGCTCGGTAAGCTGCTGCAATGCTTTGAATGTACCCGTTCATTTACCATGCTGACACACGGGGAAATTGAGCGAGTTTTTGGATATTTATTGTTAATCTATATTACGTGCCAAAATGTGGTAAAAATTATTTATGTATGTGAAAAACATAAAGCTATGCTGGAAATTGCTTTGAATGGTTTACCTATGGAATTATTAATAGGTATATTTGTGTTTGCGGTGAGTATAGCGTCTTCTTTTTGTGGTATTTTAATCTTTTATATTATAAAAACACTGGTTTTGGGATTGCAGATTATGCAGTTGTCTGTATCCCTGTTTCCTTTTACGTCCTTTTTGTTTGAAGTATTGCGAAGTTGTCTGACCGTTGTTGCGGCAGTCTTTAATTTACTGTTTCCGACAGTGGGTTTTGCTTTTAATCTGTCGGCATTTATGATTGGAATTGTTTTACTTGCCCAGACAAGTAACAGTGTAGAATATTTCCGTGTAATTTATATTGAAACCATGTTACTTCCTTATTATCGGTTTAAAGGAAAACCGGTCAACCTATATAAGGATGTTCCGGCAGAAATTCGAAGAAAGTGCAAAGGAGAAAATGGCATAATTGTACCTGTATTTTCTATGGATAAGTTTTATCTTGGGGATATTGAGGTTTCAGACCATGAAAAATGGTGGATGGAAGCAACCGGGGACAGTCTGTGTTTTTACCGTAAAAAATTTTTATCTGCAAAAGTAGATACTTATACGATAAAATTATCAGAAAAGAAATGGTATTTTAAGGATAATTGGCGATGCCTGGAAATTTTCGATTTAAATGGCCCGCAGGAAAATATTATAAAATTATTTAAAAAACCGCAAAGAGAAATTGCATTTGCAATCAGCAAGGAATATGAGGATATATTCCGTGAAATTACGGATAAAATGGGTGCTGTGGATTACAATGCGTTGAAAGAAGAACTAATGCAAGAGCGTAAGCAGTACATAGAACAGGAAAATAAGGCGTTTTATGCCGCAATACAATAATTATAGCATAAACAGGAGGATGAAAAATGGCAGTATTAAAAACGTTTCAGGCAATCAGACCTAAGAAAGGGCTTGAAGAACAAATGGCAGCTCTTCCCTATGATGTGTATAATAGGGCAGAGGCAAAAATTGTTGTAGAAAAGAACCCCATGTCTTTTCTTGCTATTGACCGGGCTGAGACACAGTTTTCTGATGATGTTGATACCTATGCGGACTGTGTTTATGATAAAGCAAAAGAAATGCTTTGGGACCGCGTAGAAAAGGGAGATTATGTCCAGGAAACAGAAAAATGTTATTATATTTATGAGTTAATGATGAATGGACGTTCACAGGTGGGAATTGTTGCCTGTGCAAGTATTGATGATTATCAGAATAATATAATAAAAAAGCATGAAAATACCCGTGCGGACAAAGAAGTAGACCGTATCCGCCATGTCTCCACCTGTGAGGCACAAACCGGACCTATTTTTCTTGCATACCGTTCTAATGCAGTCATCAATGAAGTGGTTGCACAAAAACGTAACGAAGAACCTTTATATGATTTTGTGGCAGATGACGGAATTACACATAAGGTTTGGGTAATCAATGAAAGCGACAAGCTGGCAAAGATTGAGAACGCTTTTGCAGGAATGAATGAAATATATATTGCAGACGGACATCATCGTTGTGCATCCGCGGTAAAAGTAGGATTAAAGCTGCGGGAAGAGAATCCCGAATATACCGGCGAGGAAGAATTTAATTATTTCTTATCCGTACTATTCCCGGATGATCAGCTTATGATTATGGATTATAACCGTGTTGTAAAAGATTTGAACGGTAACAGTGAGGAAGAATTTCTTTCCAAGCTGGAAGATATTTATGATGTTGCAAATATTGGTAATCAGGCACAGTATCCTTCACGAAAGGGAGAGATAAGCATGTATCTTTTTGGTGAATGGTATCGTCTGACAACCAAGAAAGAATATACAAGTAATGATCCCATTGAAGGACTTGATGTATCTATTTTGCAGAATAATGTATTAGGACCTATTTTGGGAATAGAAGATCCTAAGACGGATAAAAGGATTGATTTTGTAGGCGGAATCAGAGGATTGACTGAATTAGAGCGCAGAGTATCCGAAGATTGTAAAGTGGCGTTTGCAATGTATCCTACATCAATTAATGAATTATTTGATGTGGCAGATGCGGGACTTTTAATGCCGCCCAAATCAACATGGTTTGAACCAAAGTTAAGAAGTGGTCTTTTTATTCATAGTATCCGTACAAACGCTTAATCAGAAAGGAAATAACAATATGACAAAAAAACAATATGCCAAGATGGACTGGGAAGCAATCGAATCCATCGTATATTCCGATAATGCTCATCCTTTTGAGGTTTTAGCCCCCCAAAAGAGTGGAAAAGATACATTGATTCAGGCATTTTTACCTTTTGCTGAAGAAGCTGAAGTGATTTTAGATGGCAAAGAAGGCGAAGCGGTGAAAATGGAAATGGTGGATGAAGAGGGATTTTATGCTGTTTTTATTCCGGGAACTTCTAAAAAATCATATTGTTTTAACGTAAAAACAAAGAACGGAGAGTTCATTACTATTGAGAATCCGTATGATTATGCTCCTGTTATTCCGAAGGACTCTTTTGAAGAGTTTATCAGCGGAACCTGTGTGGATGCATATAGAGTTCTTGGTGCTCATAAAATGTCTTTATACGGAAAAGATGGTGTTAATTTTGCCGTATGGGCTCCTAATGCACTCCGGGTCAGCGTTATCGGTGAATGGAATCACTGGGATGGCAGGGTACATCCGATGGAGAAGTTGGATGAATATGGCATTTTTACCTTGTTTATTCCCAGGGTTCAGACAGGCGATGCATATCGTTTTGAATTAAAGGTAAAAGGTAATGAAATTCTTTTAAAAGATGACCCTTATGCCACATGTTTGAATGAAGAAGGTTATGCTGTTGTTAATGAAGCGGTTGCTTTTGCATGGTCGGATGCCGGAATGGCAAAGGGATGTACAAGTGATATTATGGCACAGCCTGTGCATATCGCTCAGGTTTCCCTTACCGATATTATGACAGAGTCATTAAAAGGAAAGAAGAAAAGCAGTACCATTATAAAAAATGCTGTGGCAAAACTGGTAGCGCTTGGATATACTCATGTAGAGCTGGCTCCTGTGGCAACATGTTCAAAAAGCAAGCAGGATGCATATCAGACATTGTTATATTATGCAGTAGATCAGACTCTTTTATCTGCTGATACAGTAAAGGAATTTGTCAATGAGTGTCATAAGGCAGGACTTTGTGTACTTGCAGACTGGTCGGTGGCTTATTTTGCTAAAGATGCCAATGGTCTGGAGTGGTTTGACGGAAGTAATCTTTATGAACATGCAGATAAGAGGCAAGGTTACCAGCCTGTCTTCGATGCAAATGTATTCCGTTATCAGTGTCCGGAAGTGAAAAGCTTCCTGTTTTCTAATGCATATTATATGCTTTCGGAATATCATTTTGATGGAATATCAATGAAAGACATTGCATCTGTATTATATTTGGATTATGGCAGAAATGACTGGGTGTGCAATGCTTATGGCGGCAAGGAAAACCTTGAATTTGTTGATTTTATAAAAGAATTTAATCAAAAGGTAAAGGCTGATTTTGCAGGATGTATCACGATTGCGGATATTGATGCTGTTTGGGCCGATGTTTCCGTAAAGAACAAGAATTCTTTAGGTTTTGATTTGGTATGGAATAACGGATTTAAAAAAGATTTTGTCGGTTATGTGCAAACCGATCCCGGAATGCGTGCATCAAAACTATTACCCATGTTGTCAGGGCTTGATTATGCATGTGATGAAAATTTTGTGCTTCCGTTATCCGCAGATGTGGTCAAAAACGGTATTATCAGCGGTTCGGCAGGTATTTTGGAAGAACAATATGCAACCATGCGTGCGGCACTTGCCTATACAATTTTATATCCCGGTAAAAAGTTAAGCTGTCCCGAAAAAAGTTCGCTTGTTGAAGGCGGAAGTAAAAAAGCTAAGCGTTGCGAATATGCAATCGGGATGGATGTCTTAACGGAAGAATTAAATCGTTTGTATAAAGAAGAGAAGCTTTTATACGGTAGGGATGATAAAGAAGGAAGCCTTGAATGGGTAAATCATGAGGCAGATGCGGCAAACATCGTTACATTTATCCGTAAGGGAAGTAAAAAGAATGAGGTTCTTTACGTGATTACTAACTTTTCCAATGTGTCTTATGATGACTTGACGGTAACCGTTCCTTTTGCCGGAAAATATAAGGAAGTCTTTTCCACCGATGAAACCCGTTTTGGCGGTAAAGGACTTTGTAATGAAAAAGAAATTGCAACGGAAGAAAAACCTTATGATGAAACAGTCAGCACATTGCAGGTAAAAGCTGCACCGATGAGTGTTGCGGTATATACGTATAAGCCTTTTACGGCAAAAGAACTTGAGGCAATTGCGGAACATAAGAGACAGCTTCGCATTGCTTATGTGAAAGCTGAGCGTGCAAAGATAGAAAAACGTCGTGATGAAATTATTGCGGAAGCAATTAAAGATGCAGAAACACGTATTAAAGAACTGGAAAAAATTCTGGAAGAAAAATAATTTATTTGTTAAATATCTGCAGGAAAGAATGTTTTTATAAAAATAATTTCCCGGAGGTTGTATGGACTTTATGGAACTGTTAAACGATTGCCTTAGTAAGCTGTCGGAAGGATTAGTGGATTTGGGCGGAAGAATACTGGTTACCATTATCACACTGATTATTGGCTATTGGTTAATTAAATGGGTGTCGAATATATTCAAGCGTGCATTGAATAAATTTGAAGTAGAAGAAGGAACGGCAGGCTTCCTTGTTTCGATGGTAAAGGTTTCCTTTTATATCATTTTAGGCTTTGCCATTGCGGGAACTTTTGGTGTGGATGCGGCAAGTATTGTTGCTATTCTGGGTTCTGCCGGCGTGGCTATCGGTCTGGCAATTCAGGGAAGCTTGTCAAATTTTGCCGGTGGTATATTAATTATTCTTTTAAAACCGTTTAAGGTTGGAGATTATATTATCGAAGATAATAAAGGAAATGCCGGTACGGTTACGGAAATTGCGTTATTTTATACGAAATTACAGACCGCAGATGACAGGACTGTGGTATTGCCTAACGGAACATTGGCCAACACCAGTTTGACCAATGTAAGTAAAACACCCACAAGACTTTTGGAATTAAAATTCAACGTGGCGTATGAGGCAGACTGGAAACATGCCATGACAATTATTTTGGAAGCATTTAAGGGGGATGAGGCTTGTGTTTCGGCGGAAGAGGTAGAAACATACATTGATGAACTGGCTGATTCTTCCATTGTTTTAGGGGGAAGATGTAACGTTAAAAATGCTGATTACCGTTATGCCAAGCAACGGATTCTTGAAACAGTCCTAAGCCGTTTTAATGAGGAAGGTATTGAAATACCTTACCCTAAAATGGTAGTAATGGATGATGAAACAAAATAAATATTATCTTTTATTTTGTCTTGCAAAATAGTCCCGTAGCGGATATAATAACACAGGACTGTTTTGTTTTGCTGGAATAGCTCAGCAGGTAGAGCACTTCACTCGTAATGAAGGGGTCGCCGGTTCGAATCCGGTTTCCAGCTTTTAGAACCATATCCGCTTTTACGGGTATGGTTTTTTCAAAAAATATACTAGTTGATATATTTCCGCAAACTTCACATGTGGAAATTAGAACGGAGAGTACTATGGCACAGCTTTGGGGTGGCAGATTCACGAAAGAAACCGATGAAGCCGTATATCAGTTTAATGCATCCATTGGATTTGATCAAAAGATGTATCGTCAGGATATTGAAGGCAGTATTGCCCACAGTAAAATGCTTGGAAAGCAGGGTATTATTTCTCAGGAAGATGTTGATGCGATTATTGCAGGACTGGAAGGTATTTTAGCAGATATTGAAAGCGGCAAACTGGAAATATCAAATCGTTATGAAGATATACATAGTTTTGTGGAAGCAAATTTGATCAACAGAATCGGTGATGCAGGTAAAAGACTTCATACCGGAAGAAGCCGTAACGATCAGGTTGCCCTTGATATGAAGCTTTATACCAGAAATGTCATCGACAATACTGATGTATTGCTGAAGGATTTGTTGACTGTGCTTCTTGATATTATTAAGAATAATACAGATACATATATGCCGGGTTTTACCCATTTACAGAAGGCACAGCCTACTACACTGGCCCATCATATGGGTGCATATTTTGAGATGTTTTTACGTGACAGACAGCGTCTTTTGGATATTCGTAAACGCATGAACTTGTGTCCTTTGGGTTCCGGTGCAATGGCAGGCACCACCTATCCTTTGGACAGGGCATATACCGCGGAATTGCTTGGATTTGACGGACCTACCAGAAATAGTATGGACTCTGTGTCTGACAGAGATTATGTGATTGAGCTTTTATCCGCATTTTCTACTATCATGATGCATTTAAGCAGATTTTCGGAAGAATTGATTGTTTGGAATTCCAATGAATACAGATTTGTAGAGATGGATGACGCATATTCTACCGGAAGCAGCATTATGCCCCAAAAAAAGAATCCTGATATTGCTGAGTTGGTAAGAGGAAAGACCGGCCGTGTATACGGTGCGTTAATGTCTATGCTTACCACCATGAAGGGCTTGCCTTTGGCATACAACAAGGATATGCAGGAAGATAAGGAAATGGCTTTTGATGCTTTTGAAACCGTAGGTGATTGCCTGTATCTTTTTACGGGAATGCTTTCAACCGTCAGCTTCCGCAAGGATGTGATGGCAAAGAGTGCAATGAACGGATTTACCAATGCAACAGATGCTGCAGATTATCTTGTGAATAAAGGTGTTCCTTTCCGCGATGCCCATGGTATTATCGGACGTATGGTACTTTTGTGCATTGATAAAAACTGTGCGATTGAAGATTTATCCATGGATGAATTCAAGGAATTGTGCCCTGCATTTGAAGAAGATATCTATGATGCAATCAGCCTTGAAACCTGCGTAAATAAGCGTTTGACTCTCGGTGCGCCGGGACAGGAAGCAATGAATAAGGTAATTGCTATGTATGAGGCTTATTTATCAGAGGATAAAGCATTATAAGATGTAAGTAATATTTATGCGAAATAAAATGTATATGTAATCGTAAGATTTATATATAAAACGATTTTATGATAAACTTTTGGCAGTTTTTTATAAAATCATAACAATAAGTTAAGAGGAGCAACATTATGAGTGACAAATTACGAGTTGGTATTTTAGGCGGAACAGGTATGGTTGGTCAGAGATTTATTTCTCTCCTTGAAAATCATCCCTGGTTTGAAGTGGTTTTAATCGCAGCAAGCCCCCGTTCTGCAGGTAAAACATATGAAGAGGCAGTTGGCGGACGTTGGAAAATGACCACACCTATGCCGGAAGCAGTAAAGAATTTGATTGTTCTTGATGTAAATGAAATTGAAAAGATTGCGGCAGAAGTGGATTTCGTATTCAGTGCCGTTGATATGACAAAGGATGAAATTAAGGCAATCGAAGAAGCTTACGCAAAAGCAGAAGTGCCTGTTGTAAGTAATAATTCCGCACACAGATGGACACCTGATGTTCCCATGGTAGTGCCTGAGATTAATCCTGACCATATGAATGTAATTGAGTTCCAGAAGAAGCGTCTTGGAACACAGAGAGGTTTTATTGCAGTTAAGCCCAACTGTTCAATCCAGAGTTATGCTCCTGTTTTAACAGCATGGGCAGAGTTTGAACCTTATGAAGTAGTGGTTTCCACATATCAGGCAATTTCCGGTGCGGGTAAGACCTTTAAGGATTGGCCTGAAATGATTGAAAATATCATTCCTTACATTGGCGGCGAAGAAGAAAAGAGTGAAAAAGAACCTCTCAGAATCTGGGGCGAAATTAAGGATGGCGTAATTGCTCCCGCCGACCACATTAAAATTACAAGTCAGTGTATCCGTGTACCGGTATTAAACGGTCATACAGCATCTGTATTTGTTAAGTTTAAGAAACAGCCTACCAAGGAACAGTTAATTGAAAAGCTTGTAAACTTCAAGGGTGTACCTCAGGAATTAGAGCTTCCCAGTGCTCCCAAGCAGTTTATTCAGTATTTAGAAGAAGACAACAGACCTCAGGTAACTTTGGATGTTGATTATGAAAAGGGTATGGGTATCAGCGTTGGCCGTATCCGTGAAGACAGTATCTATGATTGGAAGTTTGTAGGACTTTCACACAACACTGTAAGAGGTGCTGCAGGCGGTGCCGTACTTTGTGCCGAATTATTAAAGGCTCAGGGTTATATTACCAAGAAATAATGCTTTTATAAAAAGGAAAATCTATGTTAATCGGACGTTCGCAAGAGTTGGACTATTTAACAAATTATTATAATCAGGCTGATAACAGTCTTATCGTACTGTATGGGCAGAAAGGCTTAGGCGTTAGTTCTCTTTTGCAGGAATTTGCAAAGGAGAAAGACGTTGTGCGCCTTTGCGCAAGTCAGTGCAGTCCGAGACAACAGTGCTATGTCTGGTCAGGTAAAATAAGAAATCAGGGTATTTCCATCGGGGAATATCCTGATTTTTCTGCGCTTTTTGATGCAATTAGCGAATTATATGCCGGTCGAAATGATGTCGGTAAGACTGTTCTTATGATTGAAGATTTTCAGTGGGCAGTTCGTAACAGCGATGATTTTATGAATGCGCTGACTGCTTTTCTTGCAAAAGAAGAGAATAAAGGGCGTCTTATGATTATCTTGGCATCCAACGCAATCGGCTGGGTGGAGAATACTTTTATATCGAAGATTGGTCGCAATGCCTTTGCAATTTCGGGATTCTTAAAAGTGAAACCCATGAGTTTCCTTGATATGGTTTGTTTTTATGATACCAATGATACCAAGAAGTGCATACAATTTTACAGTATTGCCGGCGGAAATCCGGGTTATTGGACACGCTTTGATATAAAATCTGACTTAAAAACGAATATTTGTCGTCTGTTTTTGGAGCAAAATGCTGTTTTTGCGTCGGAAGGTCTGAATCGAATCAGCGAAGAATTACGTGAGTTAAGTGTTTACGGGACTATTCTTGCATCATTGGCGGAGGGCAGAGAAAAATTAAACGATTTATATGCACATACAGGTTTTTCAAGGGCAAAAATCAGTGTTTATTTGAAGAATCTGATGGCGCTGGAGCTAGTGGAAAAGGTATTTTCTTATGAAACGGCGGATAACCGTAATTCCAAGAAGGGCGTATACCGTATTTGTGATCCCTTAGTGCAGTTTTGGTATCATTTTATCTTTCCTCATTATGATGAACTTGGTGTTTTAAGCGGCGAAGCCTTTTATCAGAAATATATTGAGGCTGAAATTGCGGAATACATCAGTGTCGGATACAGCAAGATTTGCGCGGAATACCTGGATATTTTAAATGATAGAGGCAAATTGCCCGTCACATATACCCGTCATGGCGAATGGGTTGGTAAAAACGGCCGAATCGATGTGGTTGGTCAGGATGCGAGACGAAATACCTTACTTGGTTTCTGTAATACAAGCGGTAAGGTGCTTGATTTAGCTATGGTAGAAGCAGATATAACGCTTGCCAAGGAGGCACATTTGCGTCCGGAGCATTGTTTCTTCTTCTCGGCGGATGGTTTCACAGAGGAAGTGGGAGAACTTGCCAGTAGAAAAGATGGTATATATCTGATTGATATGAATGACTTGTAAGAAAGGATAACCACCATGGGAAAAGCGGTTTTTATCGCGGAAAAACCTTCGGTTGCCCGTGAATTTGCCAAAGCCTTAAAACTGAATACGAAATCCCATGACGGATATTTGGAGTCTGAGAATACCATTATTACCTGGTGTGTCGGTCATCTTGTGAATATGTGTTATCCCGAAAGCTACGATGAAGCGTTAAAGAGATGGAGCTTTGATACCATTCCGTTTATTCCTACGGAATATAAGTATCAGGTTATTGATGATGTGAAAAAGCAGTTTAACACCGTCAAAGGACTTCTTACCCGTGATGATGTGGATACCATTTATGTCTGCACCGACTCGGGACGTGAAGGAGAGTATATCTATCGTTTGGTGGAACAGGAGGCAGGTGTACAAGGCAAGAAGCGTCTTCGCGTCTGGATTGACTCCCAAACAGAAGAAGAAATTATCCGCGGTATCAAGGAAGCAAAGGATTTATCGGAGTATGACAATCTGTCAGCCTCCGCTTATTTGCGCGCCAAAGAAGATTATCTCATGGGTATTAACTTTTCACGTGCATTGACCTTGAAGTACGGTTATCAGGTAAAATCTTACTTAAATGCCCCTAAGGGTGTGGTTTCCGTAGGTCGTGTTATGACCTGCGTTCTCGGTATGGTTGTATTGCGGGAACGTGAAATCCGTAATTTCGTGAAGACCCCCTTTTATAAGGTTTGGGCTAAAATGCAGATTGCAGACTCTGAAATTGAGGGCGAATGGCGTGTGACAGAAGACAGTAAGTATTTTCAGTCGCCGAGATTATATAAAGAAAACGGTTTTTTGGACCGAGAGACAGCGCAGGAGTGTATTGCCTATACTTTGGATCGTGAAGCACAGGCGGATACTATGTTTACACCGCCTGCCGAAGGCGAAAAGCAAATTATTGCCGGAGAAGATTTTGGGAGTATGCGTGTGTTCTCTATGGAGAATAAAAAAGAGCGTAAAAATGCTCCGCTTTTATACAATCTGGCGGAATTGCAGAATGACTGCTCTAAGTATTTTAAAATCAATCCGGACCAGACTTTATCTATCGTGCAGGAATTGTATGAAAAGAAATTGGTAACCTATCCCCGTACTGATGCGAGAGTACTTTCTACGGCGGTGGCCAAAGAAATCCATAAAAATATCGCAGGCTTACAGAATTATGCGGTTTTACAGGACAATGCCAAGGAAGTGCTGGCACTTGGGTCTTATAAAAAAATTGCATCTACCAAGTACGTAAATGATAAACAGATTACGGACCACTATGCAATCATTCCCACAGGACAGGGATTCCAGGCTTTGGGCAGTGTAAGTCCTACTGCAAGACTTGTTTATGAAATCATTGCAAGAAGGTTTTTGGGAATCTTTTATCCTGCTGCCGTATACGAGAAGGTTTCTTTGGTGACAGAGCGCAGAAACGAGAAATTTTACTGTTCTTTTAAGGTGTTAAAAGAAGAAGGTTTCCGTAAGGTAATGCAGTATTCTTTTGCTAAAAAGAAAGATGCGGATAAGAACCTGGGCAAAGAAGATGCCGAGAAAGAGAATACAAATAAATCCGGCGCAGAGAATGAGGCGGAAGAAGTGAAGTGTGACGAGGCGTTTTTGAAGATTTTGGCAGGCCTTAAGAAGGGTGACGAACTTCCACTTAAGGCTTTTGAAATCAAGGAAGGCGAGACACAACCGCCGAAACGTTATAATTCCGGTAGTATGATTCTTGCTATGGAAAATGCGGGACAGTTTATTGAAGATGAGGATTTGCGCGCGCAGATTAAGGGTAGCGGTATCGGTACCAGCGCAACGAGAGCTGCGATTCTTACCAAATTAGTGAATAATAAGTATCTTGCGTTGAATTCTAAGACACAGATTATTACGCCGACACAGTTGGGAGAAATGGTTTTTGATGTAGTGCGTTTGTCTATCGGTTCTCTTCTGAACCCGGCGTTGACGGCAAGCTGGGAAATGGGCCTGACCGGTGTGGCGGATGGAAGCATCACCGAAGAAGATTATATGAAGAAACTGACTGATTTCGTAACGAAGCATACCAATAATGTAAAAAGTTTACGTAATCAGAATCAATTGAAGCAATGCTTTGATTATGCAGCACAGTTTTATAAAAAGTAAATTATTATGAGCTACGTGTAGAATAAGCATTCTTTTATAAGCAGAATGTTGTTGTATGTGTACAAGTGGAGGATATACTATGGGATTATTTGATTTGTTTGGTAAGAAAAAACAGGAAATCAGACCTGCGCAACCTTGTGGTGCTGTAGATGATCATATGAACAATAATTTGGCAAATAACGGTCCTTTGGATCAACATGAAGAGAGAATGAATGCTGTAATAGATGAAATTCTTAAACACCCTTGTGATTTTTTTCAATCAAACGGAAGCGAAGGGAATGTTTCATCTGCAAATTCAGGAAATGAAAGCAATGTGGCGTCGGAGCAGAAATATAAAAATGAGAAACCTAGATTGATGGATGAAGCCTTTGTGCCGGAGTATACGAAAGAAGAACTGAATAGTGTTAAAACAGTAGCGGAAAAAGAACCGATAGAAGAGTCTGCAGAAGTCTTATCATTTGGTGAATACGGAAAAGTGGCATTGGAACAGCTTGAGAAAGAAACCAAACTTCCTTTTATGAGCATTAAAACAGTTGACAAGACTACCGGCATTTTGGATAGTAAATTCGGCGGTTTGCCTTACCTTCCGTCAAATGAATCCTTGCCTCTGGATAAAGAAGGTAAGCCTATGCGTTTGCTTGCACAGATTAATTGTAAGGATTTATCCGGATTGGAAGAGTATCCGCAGGAAGGGATGTTGCAATTTTATCTTACAACCAATCCGCGCTGGGATGAGTCTGTAGTGAAATATTATGAAGCTGTTGATGAAGCAGTGACGGCTGAGATGGTTGCAGGGCGTATTAACGAAAAATACGAAAACAGCGACTGTTTCCCTGTTGAAGCAGAATATGGTTTGGAATTTACGCTTTCTAAAGAGTCTATGAGCAGGGACGATAATCGCTTGATGGCATTGTTTTGTCAATATTTTACACAGCTTTCAGGTACTTGGATTTCGGTGCCGGATGATGGCGGTGAAGAAGTATATGAATTGTTTGAAGGTTACTGCGATGATTCATATGCCGGCGGACACAAAGTAGGCGGTTACAATTCTGCAGCACAATTACCGGATTATTATCCGTATAGGGAAAGCGACTCTTTGATTGATGTAAAAGCTGATGAAAGCCCGGTTCTTTTATTCCAAATGGACAGCGAATCCAAGAAAAACATTATGTGGGGCGATTTGGGTGTTGCGCGCTTTTTTATCAAAAGAAGTGATTTAAAGGCCCGAAAATTTGAGAATGTATATTTGGTGTGGGATTGTTCATAGAATGATAGTTCATGCGAAGGAGGGTAATATGGCATCAAAAAAACAACTTCATAAACAGGCGATTGTATTTTCGGTGATTTTAATATTATCCTGGATGATGTTAGTAGGATTACAAGCAATGTTACCGGCCGTTATTATGATTATAATTACGGTCTTTTTGAATTACTTTTTAAAACCTGACCTTGGCCGGTATTTTAAGATACATGTTATATTTGGACTTGCTATCAATATAATTTGTAACATACTTTTTATCAGTTTCTATTTTCTTCCGTCTTTCACAGATGACAGTTTACTTGCAAAACTGTCATATTTGCACATGAATCTACATTGGATTATTCCTGCGGTTTTGATGCTGTTTGAGATTGGCTATTATATGAAACAACGTTTGTACAAGAAGCCGAAAGAATTGGCTGTTTTAATTGCATCTAATGCAGGATTTTGTGTTTTGATTACATATATTGTTGTATTGTTTATTGCAGGTTCTAATATTTAAAAATTTTATAAAGCGAGGTGACATTATGTCAGAAGCAATGAAAATTTCAAACCTTATGTCCTTGGAGAACACAATTGCTGCTAAATTATTTGAAAGCAAAGAGTATCCTTGGGAAGTTTTACCTGAGATTGGGAAGTTTATCGTGGAACTTGGCGAGACACTTCCGGAAGATAAGTATGAGAAACGTGGCGAAAATGTATGGGTGGCAAAGAGCGCAAAGGTATTCCCGTCAGCCTATTTGAACGGGCCGCTGATCATTGACGAAGAAGCGGAAGTGCGTCACTGCGCGTTTATCCGCGGTAATGCCATTGTAGGTAAAAATGCCGTAGTAGGTAACTCGACAGAATTAAAGAACGTTGTGTTATTTGACCGCGTACAGGTTCCGCACTACAACTATGTGGGCGACAGTGTTTTGGGTTATAAGGCGCATATGGGCGCAGGCTCCATTACCTCCAATGTGAAGAGCGACAAGACTCTTGTTGTGGTAAAATCTGCAGAAGAGAACATTGAAACCGGTTTGAAGAAATTCGGTGCAATGCTTGGCGACTGCGTGGAAGTTGGCTGTAATTCCGTATTAAATCCCGGAACCGTAGTGGGTAAGAATTCTAATATTTATCCCACATCCTGCGTCAGAGGCTTTGTTCCGGCGAACAGCATTTACAAGAAGTCAGATGATATTGTTTTAAAACAATAATATTCCAACTTTTCTAAAAGCGTACGGATGCCCTTTTTATAAAATGCTTTAAAAGTTTTTTATAAGAAATATTCTGTCGAAAAAGCTAAAAAACACTGGATTTTTTCGCCGTTTTGTGCGAAAATGGAAAGAGCGGTTATGAGTTGCTTACATAATCGGTTAAATCATGAAGACACACAGGAGAAACCTGTTTGTTAAAGTATATTATGTTTGAAAGGAGATTTTCACATGATTTATTCACATGAAGTACAGAAAATGTGTACAGTAGCACAGGGCGTTAATCACGGTTGTGCTCCTATCCCTGAAGAAGCAAAATGGGTAAAAGCAAAAGAAATCAAAGACATTTCCGGTTTGACACACGGTATCGGCTGGTGTGCTCCTCAGCAGGGCGCCTGTAAGTTAACCCTCAACATCAAGGAAGGTATCATCCAGGAAGCATTGGTTGAAACCATCGGATGTTCAGGTATGACTCATTCAGCAGCTATGGCTTCTGAAATCTTACCCGGAAGAACTTTATTAGAAGCATTAAATACCGACCTTGTATGTGATGCTATCAATACAGCGATGAGAGAGTTATTCCTTCAGGTTGTTTACGGACGTACACAGAGTGCATTCTCTGAAGATGGACTTCCTGTTGGCGCAGGTCTTGAAGACCTCGGTAAGGGACTTCGTTCACAGGTTGGTACAATGTACGGTACATTAGCAAAAGGTCCCCGTTACCTTGAAATGGCTGAAGGTTATGTAACAGGTATTGCTCTTGATGCAGACGATCAGATTATCGGTTACCAGTTCGTAAGCCTTGGCAAGATGACTGACTTTATCAAAAAGGGTGATGATCCTACAACAGCTTGGGAAAAGGCAAAAGGCCAGTATGGTCGTGTAGCTGATGCTGTTAAGATTATCGACCCACGTCACGAATAGAAACGAGTGCAAGTGAGTCATCATGCT
>CAZYVY010000047.1:0-16177 GCA_964651555.1 uncultured Lachnospiraceae bacterium
AAAACATAAAAGAAAGGAGAACGGCATGCAAATCAATGATTTGAAAAATATACCTTTGGTCAAATTAAAAGGTATCGGCGAGAAGAGTGCCGTTCCTTTTACGAGGGTCGGAATCGATAACTTATACGATCTTTTATATTATTATCCGCGAACCTATCAGACCTATACAGAGCCGGTGAAGGTAAATACCTTATATGAAGGTTATAACGGAGCCATCCGCGTGAGAGTATGTCATGACTTCTTTCAGAAGGATATTAAGGGCAAAACCATTACTACCGTATCCGTAGAAGATGAAACAGGAAAGATAGGTCTGACCTTCTTTCATTTGAAATACTTGCGTCAGGTTTTAAAACCCGGCAGTATTTTCTGTATTTATGGTACGGTAAGCCGCCGTGGCAATAAATTACATATGGATCAGCCTCAGATTATCAAACCGGTAGATTATGAGGTTTTGATGCAGACGTTACAGCCTGTGTATTCCTTGTCCAAAGGATTGACTTCCAATGCAATTAAAAAAGCCGTTAAACAGGTTTTGGCGGATTATAGTGAGTTTGAAGAGGTTTATTCCGAGGAATTCAGGCAGAAATACGGACTTGCCCTTTTGAAGGATTCTTTGAAACGCGTGCATTTGCCGGAAGAATATGATGTATTGGTAGAAGCGCGTAAAAGACTGGTTTTTGACGAATTTTATGCATTTTTATTGGCGTTAAAAGCATCAAAAGAAGAAAATAACCGCGTAGTAAGCAATTATCCAATGATTGAGAATGCTTATACGGCGCGATTTATAGAGAAGTTGCCGTTTGCGCTTACCAAGGCTCAGGCAAATGCCTGGCGTGATATTTGTGACGATATGACAAGCGGTTATGTAATGAACCGCCTTGTACAGGGTGATGTTGGTGCCGGTAAAACGATAATTGCTTTTATGGCAATGCTTTTGTGTGTCAGCAACGGCTTTCAGTGTTCTTTTATGGCGCCTACGGAAGTGTTGGCTACCCAGCACTTTGAAAGTCTTTGTAAGCTTATAAAACAGTATGATTTGCCCATGCACCCGGCTTTGCTTACCGGTTCCACACCGGCGGCTGAAAAACGCCGCATTTATGAGCAGATTGAAAGTGGTGAGATTGATACTGTAATCGGAACCCATGCGGTCTTTCAGGAGAAGGTGGTATTTGAGCGTCTGGCTCTGGTGATTACCGATGAACAACATCGTTTTGGAGTAAGACAGCGTGAGAAACTGGAAGAAAAGGGCGATAAAGTCCATGTACTGGTTATGAGCGCGACCCCGATTCCCAGGACTTTGGCATCTGTTTTATATACGGATTTGAGTGTATCTATTGTGGATGAATTACCGAAGAACCGTCTGCCAATCAAAAATTGTGTGGTTGGTACGGATAAAAGAGATGTGGCATATCGTTTCCTTATGACTGAGGTAAATAAAGGCCATCAGGCCTATGTAATTTGTCCTATGGTAGAGGCTTCGGAAGAAGCAGGCAATCTTGAAAATGTGGTTGATTATGCAGATAAACTGCGTGAAGTGATGCCGAAAGAATACCGAATCGGCGTGTTACACGGACAGATGAAACCTACAGATAAAAATAAAATTATGTGGGAGTTTTCCCGTGGAAACATTGATATTTTGGTGTCTACCACGGTTATTGAAGTTGGTATCGATGTACCCAATGCTACGGCGATTATGATTGAGAATGCGGAACGTTTCGGTCTTGCACAGTTGCATCAGTTACGCGGACGTGTAGGACGTGGAGATGCGCAAGCCTACTGTGTTTTTATACAGGGAAATAAGGAGCAGAGACAGTCGGAACGTTTAGAAGTTCTTGTGAAGAGTAATGACGGTTTCTTTATTGCAAATGAAGATTTGCGCCTGCGAGGCCCCGGCGATTTGTTTGGTATCCGCCAAAGCGGACTGATGCACTTTGCCATGGGTGATATCTATCAGGATGCGGATATTTTAATGCTTGCAAGAGATGCGGTAGAGAATGAAATATGATGTCTTTCGGATGGGAGGAGTTTATGATTTTCTTTGTTTGGAATGATTTCTTTGGAATTAATAGATTGCCGGGGTATATGGCGAATGAAGACGATATCCCTAAATTTATGTGCAAAGAGCCGGTATTTAAGCCGGAAGCACTGACAACCGGGGATCGGATGTTTATTGCGTCCCATACCTTTTATTATAATGACGGCAGAATTTATAAAAATTATGCAATGCCGAAGTTTTGGGTGACGGACCGCATTAACAATCTTTTTATGATGAGTATTGATGAAGATGAATACTGGCTGATTATCAATAATCAACCGGTTCGTGTGAATGCAGACTTTGATTATGAGGGCAATATGGAGGACGGATTCTGCGTTTCCTGGGATATTCGCAGGGTAATTGTTCCTTCGGTTTTGTATTATATTTCGGAAATTCAGATGCAGAAGATTGTAAAGAAGGCATTTGAGGCATATGCGTATATTATTTTAGAGAAGAATGAGAAATAAATTGGAATGTTATATTATTTTTTGATATTATAGTTAATAAAGAAGTTATATTTTCACTCTAAAATATGTATTGTCAAAGAAAAATATATACGAAAGGTTTAGAATAAAATGGCAAGAATTTATAAACAAATGATGCATCAGGCAATGAACAATATGTGCCAGATGAACGAAGAAGTGCTTTGTAATGTCTTTGGTACAACTTATCGCGATAAAGCATTTGGAATTTTTCCGGGGAAGGTAGCGGAAATGTTTGCCGGGATTACATCTCATGGCAATTTGTTGGTTTATTATCACGAAAATTACGGAACTTCTCAGGTTGCCGAGGTATATCCGCTTTCCTGCGCAACGAAACTAAAGATAAAAGGGCCGAATTTTTTAGGAATTAACCGAGTTCAGATTACTTTTAATATGAATGGCAAGAAAAAGTGTGTGGATTTGAATGTAGCAAGTGATGTAGAAAACAGCGATTTGGACGAACAGGCGAAAAATGTATCACGTTTTCTTCTTGAATTAAGAAGAATAACCAAGTTATATTAAAAGATAAATTACATATGATAGATGGCAGGTGTATACGCCTGCCATTTTTTATTTTATAATACCGAAATTATATTTGTATTTTATAAAAATAGTTTTATATATAATATGTAAATGTTTATGCACATTATGTGGTATTTATGTTAAAAAACCACAATATCGTGTATTTTTTACTTCTCATTTACAATTCTTTGTGTTATAATTCATTTGGAAATTTTTGTGCTTTTTGGGATGTAATGGATACATATAGAGAAAAATGCACATTTTAGGATTGATATATGTCGGATTTAAGATATGTAGTGATAAGTAGGAGAAGTATAAATGGCAAAGAAAGTGACTTATGATTCAAGTGCAATTACCGTCCTGGAAGGTTTGGAAGCGGTACGTGAACGTCCCGGTATGTACATCGGTAGCGTTTCTACCAAGGGGTTGAATCATTTGATATATGAAATTGTAGATAACTCCGTGGACGAGCATATGGCAGGCTTTTGTGACCGCATTACGGTTACATTAGAGGCCGACGGTTCGGCAACGGTATCCGACAACGGTCGCGGTATCCCTGTTGATATGCACGAAAAAGGTATCAGTGCGGAACGTTTGGTATTCACCACATTACATGCCGGCGGTAAGTTTAATAACAATATTTATAAGAATTCCGGCGGTTTGCATGGTGTTGGTTCTTCGGTAGTGAATGCCTTGTCTAAGCAGATGAAGGTTACCATTAAACGTGACGGACATGTGTATGAGGACTTTTATGAAAAAGGTATCCCTACCCTTGAGCTTGATAACGGGAAACTTCCGTCTGTAGGCAGAACGAAAGAAACCGGAACGACTGTTAATTTTACACCGGATGATACCATCTTTGAGAAGACCCGTTTTAAGGCTGAGGATATCAAGAGCCGACTTCATGAGACTGCGTATTTGAACCCCAAGCTTACGGTTGTTTTTGAGGACAAGCGAGACGGCTTGAATGAAGTGGTTGAATTCCACGAAGAAGAAGGTATTGTAGGATTCGTAAAAGATTTAAACAAGGGCAAGGAAGCCATTCATGATGTGGTTTATTTTCAGGGAAGTTCCGAGGATATCATTGTGGAATGCGCATTCCAGTATGTAAATGAGTTTCATGAGAATGTTTTAGGCTTCTGTAATAACATTTACAATGCGGAAGGCGGTACCCATATTACCGGTTTTAAAACAATTTTTACGACGGTAATTAATTCTTATGCAAGAACCTTAAATATTTTAAAAGAAAAAGATGTGAATTTTACCGGTCCCGAAGTACGAAGCGGTATGGTGGCGATTGTAAGTATCAAACATCCTACACCGAGATTTGAAGGCCAGACCAAGACAAAGCTTGATAATCAGGATGCCGCAAAGGCGGTAGGTAAAGTGGCGGGTGATGAACTTGTGCTTTATTTCGACCGTAATTTGGAGTGTCTGAAAGGTGTCATCGGTTGTGCCGAGAAGGCTGCTAAAATCCGCAAGGCAGAAGAGAAAGCCAAGACCAATATGCTTTCCAAGCAGAAGTTTTCTTTTGATTCCAACGGTAAACTGGCGAACTGTGAATCGAAAGATGCTTCCAAATGTGAAATTTTCATTGTAGAAGGTGATTCTGCGGGTGGCAGTGCAAAGACTGCAAGAGACCGTAAATATCAGGCGATTCTGCCCATTCGCGGTAAAATTCTGAACGTTGAAAAGGCAAGTATGGACAAAGTTCTTGCCAATGCGGAAATCAAAACCATGATTAATGCTTTCGGTTGTGGTTTTTCGGAAGGCTACGGCAATGACTTTGATATTAATAAGCTTCGCTATGATAAAATCATTATTATGGCCGATGCGGACGTGGATGGTGCCCATATCAGTACACTTTTATTGACATTGTTCTACCGTTTTATGCCGGAATTGATTCAGGAAGGGCACGTATACATTGCAATGCCGCCTCTTTACAAGGCAATTCCTTCCAAGGGCGAAGAAGAGTATCTTTATGATGATTATGCTCTTGCGCAGTATCGTAAAAAACACAAAGGACCTTTTACCTTACAGCGATACAAAGGTCTTGGTGAAATGGATGCCCAGCAGTTATGGGAGACTACATTAAACCCGGAAACCCGTAATTTGAAACTTGTTCAAATTGAAGATGCCGGAATGGCAAACCGTATGACGGAATTGCTTATGGGTACGGAAGTTCCGCCCCGAAAGGCTTTTATCTATGAACATGCTAATGATGCTGATCTTGACGTGTAAAGTGTTACGAATGTGGTTTATAAACTACGCTGAATTGTAAAGAAGTATATACTGATGTAGCTATATGCAATTGTAGTTATATTTAAGAGATTGGAGCTATGAAATGGCTGAAAAGATAATCAAAACCGAATATTCCGAGGTAATGCAGAAGTCTTACATCGACTATGCCATGAGCGTTATTGTTGCACGTGCGTTACCTGATGTACGTGATGGCTTAAAACCTGTTCAGAGACGTACCTTATACGATATGCATGAGCTCGGAATCAAATATGACAAACCTTATCGTAAAAGTGCCCGTATCGTAGGCGATACCATGGGTAAATATCATCCTCACGGCGACAGTTCCATTTATGATGCTTTGGTTGTGATGACCCAGGATTTTAAGAAGGGACTTCCTTTGGTGGATGGCCATGGTAACTTCGGTAATATTGAAGGTGATTCCGCTGCGGCAATGCGTTATACCGAAGCAAGACTTCATAAAATCACCCAGGAAGCATTTCTTGCGGATTTAGATAAAGACGTGGTGGATTTTATCCCTAACTTCGATGAAACAGAGAAGGAACCTTCTGTTTTGCCGGTTAAAATTCCGAATCTTCTGGTAAACGGTGCGGAAGGTATTGCGGTTGGTATGGTAACAAGCATTCCGCCTCATAACCTTGCGGAAGTGATTGATGCTACCAAGGCATATATGAACAATCCCGACATTACCACAAGAGAATTGATGAAGTATGTTAAAGGCCCGGATTTCCCTACCGGCGGTATTGTAATTAACCAAGATGATTTACTTGAAATTTACGAAACCGGTGTGGGCAAAATCAAGCTTCGCGGTAAGGTAGATGTAGAAAAAGGCAAGGGCGGTCATATTAACCTTGTGATTTCTGAGATTCCCTATACCATGATCGGTGCCAATATTTCCAAGTTTCTTCAGGATGTTGCGGCTCTTTATGAAACCAAGAAAACAACCGATATTGTTGATATTACCAACCAGTCGTCCAAAGAAGGTATCCGTATTGTCATTGAATTAAAGCGTGATACGGACGTTGAAAACTTCAAGAACATGCTTTATAAAAAGACACGTCTTGAGGATACTTTTGGTGTGAATATGCTTGCAATCGCTGGCGGCAAGCCTGAAACTCTTGGCTTAAAGCAGGTTATTAAGCATTGTGTGGATTTCAGCTATGAAGTAAATCACAGAAAATATACGAACCTTTTAGCAAAAGAAAATGAAAGACGTGAAGTACAGGAAGGTCTTATTAAGGCTTGTAATGTAATTGACCTGATTATCGAGATTTTACGTGGTTCCAAGGACCGTGCCATGGCAAAGAAATGCCTTGTGGAAGGTATTACCGATGGCATTAAATTCAAGTCAAAAGAGTCTAAAATCATGGCTCAGCAGCTTATGTTTAGCGAACGCCAAGCCAATGCTATCCTTGAAATGCGTTTATATAAGTTAATCGGTTTGGAAATCCAGGCTTTGATTGCTGAGCACGACCAGACCATGGCAAATATCTATCGTTATGAGGATATTTTAGACAGCAGAAGCTCCATGACTCAGGTGATTATTAAAGAGTTGGAAGATTTCAAGAAGGAATACGGAAGAGCACGTCGTACCGCTATTGAAAATGCGGCAGAAGCGGTTTATGAAGAAAAGAAACCGGAAGAAATGGATGTTTATGTGCTTGTTGACCGTTTTGGATATGTAAAGAGCATTGATAAAGCTACTTACGAGCGTAACAAAGATACTGTGGAAACCGAAAATAAATATGTCTTTGTCTGCAAGAATACCGGCAGAATGTGTATTTTTACGGATAAGGGACAGCTTTACACCATTAAGGTTTCCGATATTCCTTTCGGTAAGCTTCGAGACAAGGGTGTTCCCATTGATAATATCAGCCCTTACTCATCCCAGAATGAGAGAATTCTTTGTGCCACAAGCCAGACGGAGTTAAATCTCTACAGACTGGTATTTGTTACCAAGACTGCCATGGTAAAAGTGGTAGACGGCGGTGAATTTGATGTAGCAAAACGCTCCGTTGCGGCAACCAAGCTTGCTGACGGTGATGAAGTGGTTTGTGTAGAAGTATTAAAAGAGCAGCGGAATATGATTCTTATTTCAAACGATGGCTATTTCTTACGTTTCCCTCTGGAAGAAATTCCTGAGAAGAAGAAAGCGGCTATCGGAGTACGTGGTATGAAGTTAAATGGCAAAGCTTTAATCGACCAGGTTCACTTCTCAAAGAATGCCGTGGAAAGCAGCATTGAATATAATGGCAAGAAGATTGAGCTGAACAAGATTAAACTTGGCAAGAGAGATACGAAGGGTACCAAGATCAGAGTCTAGGAGAATGTTATGAGAGTAATTGCAGGTTCGGCGCGGAGTCTCCAGTTAAAGACACCGCCCGGAAATCATACAAGACCTACAACAGATAAATACAAAGAAACCCTGTTTAATGTATTACAATCTTATCTTGGGGGCGCAGTATTTGTAGACCTTTACAGCGGTAGCGGCGCCATCGGTATTGAAGCATTAAGCCGTGGGGCTAAAAAAGCATATTTTATAGAAAATAATACTGCAGCACACAGATGCATTGTAGATAATTTGAATCATACCAAGCTTGTTGATAAGGCAACGGTTTTGAAGCAGGACGTACTTTTTGCTCTGCAGAATTCCATCAATGAGACGGTAGATGTTGTTTTTATGGACCCGCCTTACGTGGAACATGCTGAGGTACAGGTTCTGCCGTTTCTTGCGAACTGGAACCGTTTGAGTGAAGATGCCGTTATTGTAGTGGAGTGTGATTTGGAGGCTGATTTTGATTTCGTGGAAGGAATTGGTCTTGAGGTTTATAAAATCAAAGAATATAAAACATGCCAGCATGTATTTATCAGGAGGAAATAAAAATGCGTGTAGCGATTTATCCCGGCAGTTTTGATCCGGTTACCAACGGTCATTTG
Source organism: uncultured Lachnospiraceae bacterium (assembly GCA_964651555.1). GTDB lineage: Bacteria > Bacillota > Clostridia > Lachnospirales > Lachnospiraceae > UBA3766. The sequence goes on from CAZYVY010000047.1 coordinate 8,236, forward strand.
GATATTATTAAGAGAGCTTCGGGCTTATTTGACAAAATTATTGTCAGCGTTTTGAATAATAGCGCAAAAACTCCGTTGTTTTCTGTGGAAGAACGTGTTAAAATGCTAGAAGAGGCAACGAAAGACATTTCCAATGTGGAAGTGGACAGTTTTAGCGGTCTTACAAGCGAATATGCAAGAAGTAAAAATGTAAAGGTTTTAATTCGTGGTCTTCGTGCCGTAACAGACTTTGATTATGAATTGCATCTTGCACAGACGAATTCTTTGTTGACAGACGGAGAATTGGAAACTGTATTTTTAACTACAGATTTGGCTTATTCGTTTTTAAGTGCAAGTACTGTGCGTGAAATTGCAAGTTTTAACGGAGATATTTCGAAGTGTGTTCCGGACTATGTTGCGGATAAGCTTTATGAAAAATATGGACATAAGTAAAAGAGGGAGATAAAGAGATGGTAAGTAAAATTGAGCAGTTAATTGATGAAATCCAGCAGTGCGTTGATAATGCAAAGCCCAAATTTATGGACTCTACCAAAATCATTATTGATAAGGAAGAGATTGAAGATTTAATTGAAGCATTACGCAAGCAGACACCGGAAGAAATTAAACAGCTTCGCAAAATTATTGCAAACAAAGAAGCAATTTTAAATGATGCCAAAGAGAAAGCAGAGGCTTTAATAAATGATGCAACTGCTCAGACTAACCAGCTTTTGAGTGAGCACCAGATTATGTTACAGGCATATGCACAGGCGGATGAAGTTGTGGCATGTGCTACATATCAGGCACAGGAAATTATTGATAAAGCTACTGTGGAAGCAAATCAGGTTAGGGATGCAGCAATCCAGTATACAGATGATATGCTTGCTAATGTAGAGAAGATTCTTGTTTCGGCAATTGATTCCAACAATGCAAGATATCAGGATCTTCAGAACTCCTTAAATCATTATTATCAGATTGTAAAAACCAATCGTGATGACTTACAACCTGCGGCACCGGAAGTTGTTGAGTATGTTGAGGAAGAAAATCCCCAGATAACAGAATCAACAACCGGAGAGATTAATTTGGATATGATTTAAACATATGGAAGGTACCGGTTTCTGATTTCGGAAACCGGTATTTTTGGGTTTATTTTTATAAAAGAAGTACGGACAGGATTGGCAGAAAAATGAAAAAAAGATGGATGACCCAAACGATTTTGGGAATGTTAGCCATGTGTTTTATTTTTTGCATGTGTACCTTGACGGTGGAAGCAAAAAAAGACGTGGTAATTGTCATTGACCCGGGCCATGGCGGAACGAATATGGGTGCAAAATACAATGGAGTAATCGAAAAAGAGGCAACGCTAAAGGTTGCAATTGCGCTGAAAGAAGAACTTGAAAAATACGAGGGTGTTATCGTATATTTAACCAGAACCGGCGATGAGACCCTTGGGTTGGATGAAAGAGCTGATTTTGCATCTGCCGTAAAAGCAGATATTTTATTAAGTTTACATTTTAATATGTCTGAGTTACATGATTTGCATGGTAGTGAAATGTGGATATCCTCTCAAGGGGTATTAAAGACCAAGGCACAGAATTTTGCGAAAATTGAACAGATGTTACTTGAGGATTATGGAATTGAAACAAGAGGCTGTTTTACGCGATTAAATGATGCCGGACAGGAGTATTACGGTGTTATCAGAGAAAGTGCCCAACACGGTATACCTGCAGTTATTGTTGAACATTGTTATTTGGACAGAGCGGAAGAAGAACAATTTTATGATACCAATGCCGCATTGGACCGCCTGGGCAGAATTGATGCTACGGCAGTGGCCATGACATATGGTCTTTCGTCTGAGGAGCTGGGAGTAGATTATAGCGGACACCGGGCATATAATACAGAACTGCCGGAAAGTGTAATCGCACAGGATGTTACACCACCGGAAACGGTGAAACTGTCTCTTGAAAGTTATAATGATAAAACTAATGAGGCTAGATTTAGGCTTATGGTTTCCGAAACAGAAAGCACAATGGTTTATTATCAATATTCTTACAATGGAGGTAAAACCTTTTCAGACCCGATTTTATTGAATACGGATAAAGATGTATATTTTTCTGCTACCGTATATCCGTCATCAGACTCCGGGTTTATGGTCAGGGCATACAATGCCTACGATTTATATACAGACAGTGAAGTGTTTGATTTAAATTATCTTTTGTTTGGAATTCATCCGAAAGCTGTTTCAGCCGATAATGAAGAAGCTGTTGTGGAAACTATGGCCCAGACAGTAAACATTCCGGATGAAGAAAATGTTTCCGCAGAGGTATTACAGATGTCTGCAGGTATTTTGATGATAGGTATTATTCTGGGTGGCGGAAGCATTTGTTTTTTATGTCTGCATAATAAAGGAAGTATGAACAGACTAACATCTAGAATGAGAGCCGGACGCACATAAGCAACATCCACAGCATGCATTGCATGCATTTATGAAACAGGTATTTTAAGAGGTTGCATCCGGAGCTATGCAGGATTCCCGTGGTTTGACAGAGGCAGGATAAACCACCGACGGTAATGAAAGGCATCAGTATAAGGGAAAAGCTTTCCTGACCGCTTAAATAGAGTTGACCTGTCAGGGTGACGGCGCTGTTTACTTCTAAAAACCATGCAAAAATGCTTTCGGCAAGCAAGTTATCTTCGCAGAATATAGCCGGAAGAAAGCGTAACATGTTAAAGAAAATCATACATGCGCCCAAATATAATGAAGAACTGACCGCCTGATTTAATGACTGTGTAAAAGCATTAATGAAATGTACTTCTGCATTTTGTGACAGGGAAGCGGATGAATTAACGGCGGAAAAAGATACTTTCCGGAATAGGGTAAAACGTAAAATGATGCCATAAAGCAGAGGTATTCCGTACATACCGATAAGTAAGATGGCATGAAGGTTCTTGGGAAAAAGAGGAAGAACCAGAGTGCAGTAAAATACAGGACCGATATTGTTGCAGAAAGCAAGAAGGTAATCGGCCTGTTCAATGGTAATTTTATTTTCTTTTAACAGGTCTTTTACAATGACCGCACCCATGGGAAAACCGCACAGGAAACCCATCACAATGGCATATTCGCAATAAGCATTGGTGTTGAAGATACGATAAAGCACAGGGTGCAGTATTGAAATGATATAAGGAGCGATATCAAGGCGGATAGCAAGACCGGAAATGACCATAAAAGGGAAAAGTGCAGGAATCATATTATTAAACCACAAGGTAAGTCCTGCTGCGGCATAGGACATGGCAGCTTTGGGAAACACTAAAATTTCAATAATTAAAAGTATAATAATCGTTGCAGGCAAAAATCGTTTCATAAATTTATGTTTTTTCTTTTAGTTTATGCATATTTACAGTGGCAAAGAACGGAGTGACAATTGAGACTGGATAAATTTTTAAGTAATGCGGGCGTAGGAAGCCGAAGTCAGGTAAAAATCCTGATAAAAAAAGGTCAGGTATTCATTAATGACGGTAAAGCACGAAGCGGTGATGAGGATATCAATGAAGATACAGATATAATTGTATGCCAGGGTAAACGTATCATGCTTACAAAATACCGATATATCATGTTGCATAAACCGGCAGGTGTGGTTTCGGCAACTGAGGATTCTTTTGAAAAAACGGTTTTGGATTGTTTATCCAAAGAAGAGGCAAAAGGTTTATTTCCGGTAGGAAGACTGGATAAAGATACAACAGGCTTAATGCTTTTAACCAATGACGGTGAACTTGCACATAATCTGTTATCTCCAAGAAAACATGTGGATAAGACATATCACGTAACATGTGAGTCTGAAGTGAGGGAGGAACAGTTGGAAGCACTGCGTCAAGGTGTTGATATTGGTGATGACAAAAAGACTTTGCCGGCGCTGGCAAGAAGTGGTGATGAGCTGTGCGAACTATATTTAACGATTAGGGAAGGGCGTTTTCATCAGGTAAAACGTATGCTTTTGGCGGTTGGAAACAAGGTAGTTTCTTTAAAACGCCTTGGCATGGGAAGTTTGAAACTGGATGATTCACTGAAACCCGGTGAATATAGACCATTGACGGAAGAAGAATTAAAGGATTTAAAAGCCGGAAGCATAAAGATGCAGGCTTGACGATATTTTGATAAATATTCAGGAGAGAACAGAGTGATGAGCAATAATGCTGGTTTTCTGCCTGTCTGTAAAGAAGATTTACTGGAGAGAGGCATAAAACAACTGGATTTTGTGTATGTTCTGGGTGATGCATATATTGATCACCCTTCTTTTGGTGCGGCAATCATTGGAAGAATTCTGGAATATAACGGATACACCGTAGGTATTTTATCACAGCCGGATTACCGGAATCCTGACTCTGTACTTGAGCTTGGAATACCGAGACTGGCATTTCTTGTTTCGTCAGGCAATATGGATTCCATGGTAAATCATTATTATGTATCCAAGAAAAAACGTACCAAAGATGCATACACTCCCGGTGGAAAAATTGGGAAACGCCCGGACCGTGCGGTTATCGTATACTGCAATATGATTCGTAAGCATTGTAAAACGGTACCGATTATTGTTGGGGGTATCGAAGCCTCCCTTCGTCGGCTTGCCCACTATGATTATTGGTCGGATTCGTTTAGAAGATCTATTCTTTTGGAAAGCGGTGCGGATTTGGTATCATACGGCATGGGCGAAAAGAGCATTGTAGAAATTGCGGATGCTTTAAATGCCGGTGTAGCGGTAAAAGACATCACCTATATCCGCGGAACGGTATATAAACGAAAGGTGTTAACGGAAGAACACAAGGATGCTGTTTATTTGCCGGGATATGATGAAATGCTTACAGATAAAAAGAAATATGGTGATAGTTTTCTTGTCCAGTCGCAAAATACTGACCCTTTTAACGGGCAGACATTGATAGAAAAATATTCTGAACATTGTTTTATTATCCAGAATCCGCCGGCATTACCTTTGTCGGAAATGGAGATGGATACGGTGTATAAATTGCCTTATATGCGGACAATTCATCCTTCATACAAGGCGTCGGGTGGTGTACCGGCTATAGAAGAAGTCAGATTTTCGCTGACCAGTAACCGTGGTTGTTTTGGCTCCTGCAATTTCTGTTCTCTGGCATTTCATCAGGGTAGAATTGTGCAGGTGCGAAGTCATGAGTCCCTGTTGGAGGAGGCAGAGCAGATCACCAATATGCCTGATTTTAAAGGATATATCCATGATGTTGGAGGTCCTACTGCCAATTTCAGACATCCTGCCTGCGAAAATCAATTAAAAAACGGTGCATGTAAAAATAAAAAATGTCTGTTTCCTACACCTTGTAAAAATTTAGATGCAGATCATTCGGATTATATTAAACTGTTAAGGAAACTGCGTGGACTGAAAAAAGTAAAGAAAGTTTTTGTCCGTTCCGGTGTACGCTTTGATTATCTGCTTGCGGAAAAAGATGATGCTTTTTTGAAAGAATTGGTAGAACATCACATCAGTGGACAGTTAAAAGTGGCACCTGAACATGTGTCGGATGCCGTTTTGGATAAAATGGGGAAACCCGGACATGAAGTATATAAACGTTTTGTGGCAAAATATGAAAAATACAACAAAGAACTGAAGAAAAATCAGTTTCTTGTTCCGTATTTCATGAGTTCACATCCCGGAAGCACCTTAAAAGATGCTGTTGCATTGGCAGAATATATAAGGGATACGGGGTACATTCCGGAACAGGTACAGGATTATTATCCTACACCCTCTACGATGTCTACGGTTATGTACTATACAGAAGTTGATCCAAGAAACGGCAAGCCGGTTTATGTAGCTAAAAATCCTCATGAAAAGGCATTACAACGTGCGTTGATACAATATTCCAAACCTGAAAATTACGATCTGGTAAAGGAAGCTTTGCAAAAATGTGGCCGGAAGGATTTAATTGGATTTGGAGAAAAGTGCCTGATTCGTCCAAGAAAGTTAGCGAAGGAGAAAAAGAATAATGGTGGAAAAAGGAAAAGGTAGTTTTGGATATTTAAAAAAACAGGCGGTAAAGCAAGGACTGATTGCGCTGTGTATGCTGGCGGTTTGTGCTACGATTTTTTTTGTGGGATATTTCTGGTTGACACAGTATGGAACAATTTTTGCTGTAGCTGCGGTTCTTGGAATGCTTCCGGTGGCAAAATGCATTGTGTCCATGATTCTTTTTATGAAAGCAGAGAAATTTAGTTGCAGTGATGCTTTACATGAAAAGATTATTGAAATAGCCGGAGAGAAAAAAGACGAATTATTATGTGGATTTGATTTTTATCTGACAAGTTATGATAAAAACTTCCCTTTATGTGTAGCTTTGGTCCGTAAAGGTTCGCTGATTGCGTTTACGCCTTGGGATAAATGTGACGTTAATAAGTGTAAGGAACATGTTGAAGAATATATGAAAAAAAATGGCATCAGTGGAATTAATGTTAAGATTTTTTCGGAAGAAGCTAAGTTTTTGGAACGTTTTATCCAACTGTGTGAAGAGGATAAGGAATCTTCCGATAATGAAAAAGCATTGTTTCGCCTGCTGATTAATTTGTCTATATAGTTCTGTTTTATGGCTTTGATTTTGCTTATATCGCATATAAAAGAAAAAAACTGTCTTTTATGTCAAAAACATGTTTTTTGATTGATAATATATTGTCAATTAATTCATATTTAGACAAAATAATGGTAAAAAAGCCTACGTTTTAAGGTAAAAAAATGATATAATTGTAAAGATATGTATATAAATACATAAACATAAAGGAGGAAGGGTTATGTTAGACAAGTCATATTATGATAAAGCCGACGAAATTATTGCCGGATATGGCACAGAACCCAAATGGTTAATTCCCATTATTCAGGACGTGCAGACCGAATATCGCTATCTGCCCCCTGAATTGCTTACATATATTGCAGGTAAGCTTAATATTACAGAAGCAAAGGCATACAGCGTTGCTACTTTTTATGAGAACTTTTCTTTTGAACAGAAAGGAAAGTATGTGATTAAGGTCTGTGACGGAACCGCCTGTCATGTGCGCAAATCAACAACTATCCTTGATCAGTTAAACAAAGAATTGAATTTGCAGAAGGGTCAGCATACCACAAAGGATATGCTTTTTACGGTTGAAACCGTATCATGTCTTGGTGCCTGCGGTCTTGCGCCGGTTCTTACGGTAAATGATGAAGTTCATGCGGCTATGACACCTGAAAAGGTTACAGCCCTGATTAAAGAATTGCGAGGTGAAAATTAATATGTTAAAGAACAGACAGGATTTAATCAATGCCCGCAATCAGGCAAAAGAAGCGTTGGAACAGCAAAAATTCCGTATTTTGATTTGTGCAGGTACAGGATGTCTTGCAGGTGGCTCTGCCAAAATATATGATAAGATGTGTCAGCTTGTAAAAGAAGCAGGTATGGATGTTGATGTAGAATTCGGTGCAGGTGTGGCACACGGTCCGAAGGGAGAATGTCCCGGGCATACTGCAACAGCAGGGAATGTAAAAAAAAGCGGTTGCCATGGTTTTTGCGAAATGGGTCCCCTGGTTCGTATTGAGCCTTCTAATTTTCTTTACATTAAGGTAAAAGAAGAAGATTGCGAAGAAATTTTTAATACCACCATTTTAAAAGGTGAGCCTGTGGAACGCTTACTTTACGAAAGAGATGGCGTAAAATACAAAGCACAGGAAGAAATTCCTTTTTATGCAAAGCAGACAAGACTTGTTCTTAAAAACTGCGGACATATTGATTCCGAACATATCAGTGAATATTTGGCGGTTGGCGGTTATTCTGCTCTTGAGAAGGTTTTATTTGAAATGAAGCCTGAAGATGTAGTAAATGAGATTCTGGAATCTAATTTACGTGGTCGTGGCGGCGGTGGTTTCCAGACCGGTTATAAGTGGAAACAGGTAGCAAGACAGGCTGAAACAATCCGATATGT
>CAZYVY010000047.1:16187-17406 GCA_964651555.1 uncultured Lachnospiraceae bacterium
GTGCTTTTATGGATCGAAGCATTATGGAAGGTGACCCTCATAAGATGATTGAGGGTATGCTTATTGCAGCGTATGCAACCGGTGCGCAGGAGGGGTATATTTATGTACGTGCGGAATATCCTCTTGCCATCAGCCGTTTGAAAATTGCCATTGAGCAGGCAGAAAAAGCAGGCTTATTAGGCGATAATATTTTAGGAACCGATTTTAGTTTTAAATTACATATTAACCGTGGCGCAGGCGCATTCGTATGTGGTGAAGGTAGTGCTTTAACTGCTTCCATTGAAGGCGAAAGAGGTATGCCCAGAACCAAGCCGCCCCGTACCGTAGAACAGGGCCTGTTTGGAAAACCCACGGTTTTAAATAATGTTGAAACATACGCTAACGTACCGATGATTATTACCAATGGTGCCGAATGGTATAAGGGAATTGGTACAGAAGGAAGTCCGGGAACTAAGGCTTTTGCCGTAACCGGCAGTATCAACAATACAGGTTTGATTGAAGTACCTATGGGAACCACTTTACGTGAAATCGTTTATGAAATCGGTGGCGGTATTAAGAATGGTAAAGCATTTAAAGCGGTTCAGATTGGTGGTCCTTCCGGAGGCTGCTTAATTGGTGACCATTTGGATGTTGCACTGGATTTCGATTCCTTAAAGAAAATGGGAGCCATGATTGGTTCAGGTGGTCTTGTTATTATGGATGAAGATACCTGTATGGTGGAAGTGGCAAGATTCTTTATGAACTTTACCCAGAATGAAAGCTGTGGTAAGTGTATTCCCTGTCGTGAAGGTACCAAGCGCATGCTTGAAATTTTGGAAGATATCGTAGCTGGCAAAGGTACTTTGGAACAGCTTGATATCTTAAAAGAATTAGGTGAAGCCATAACGGATACAGCTCTTTGCGGACTTGGTAAAAGTGCGGCTCTTCCGGTGCTTAGTACCTTAAGATTGTTCCGCGATGAATATGTTGAACATGTTGTAGATAAAAAGTGTCGTACAGGCAACTGTCAGGCATTAAAGACCTACGTTATTGACCCTGAAAAATGTAAGGGTTGCTCAAAATGTGCAAGAAATTGTCCTGTTGGAGCAATTTCCGGCGTGATTAAAAATCCTTATACCATCGACGGTGCGAAATGTATCAAGTGTGGTGCTTGCGAAAGTGCATGCCCGTTCGGTGCAATTACGATTCAGTAGGGGGTACATAAGAAATGGATTATATT
>CAZYVY010000048.1:0-17313 GCA_964651555.1 uncultured Lachnospiraceae bacterium
AAAAATCTTGAAATGAGAGTAGAAGCAGAACATGGTGCTACCGCAGGTAAGTTTGACCTTGCAAAACGTGCAAAAGCAGCTAACTTGGATGCAATCCATGACACCGTTCATGAAATGGCCCGCGATGAAGCTAGACATGGTAAGGCATTTGAAGGGTTATTGAAGAGATACTTTTCATAAGCTACAAGCCGTGCAAAACTGTAATGATAGCGCTCCGCGAGTTTACTCGTAGGAGCGTCTATTGTTACAGTTTTATTAAATATTGAAAGGAGAATCAAGATGGATAAATATATTTGCCCTTGCACTTATGAATACGACCCCGAAACAGGAGATCCCGATAACGGAGTTCCTGCAGGCACCCCTTGGGAAGAAGTGCCCGAAGATTGGGTTTGTCCCTGGTGCGGCTTAGGAAAAGACGCATTTGAAAAACAGTAATTAAAAAACTCCCGGCAAATGTATCCATACACATTTCCGGGAGTTTTTTATCTCTTTATTTTTCGTTCTCGCTTATTCTTATACATCTGCTCATCTGCTTCTTTTAAAAGCTTTTCATAATCGCTTTCATCCTTTGCAATCACGTATCCGTATGAAAAACGAAGCGGCACGCTGATATTATCACTCAAGTGGGCAATACTGTTATCCTGAATATAACCCAATTTCTTAATCGTATTCTCCAATTCCTCCATATTTTCATATTGATAGAGGAATAAAACAAATTCATCGCCGCCCTGTCTTGCAATTACGCAGCCGTTTGGTCCATACGATCTTAATACTCCGGCAATTTTACAAAGATAAACATCACCTATATCGTGGCCGTAAGTATCGTTGATTTCTTTTAAGCAATCTGCGTCCACCATGACCATGGCACAATGTTTTAATTGTTCAGGATGCTCAAATAATTCTGCAAATCTGTTTTCCAAACCGCGACGATTATAGAGCCCTGTCAAAAGATCTAAATCCCTTTCTTCTTCTATTTGTTTTCGTCTCTGAATCTCTTCGGTAACATCAATAACAATACCAAAAACCTCATTATTCTTAGTCAGTTCTTCCAACCGTAAATAGGTTCCTTTTTTGTTCTGCAAACAATATACATCTGCTTCATTGTCCATGGGATTCTTCTTCAAATCCTCAATAAAGGCAATAAATTTTTTATTGTCCGAAAACATCTCTTCTGCCTGTTGTCCGCAAAAACCCAGAATCTCCGGCACATGCTCCGTAAAACGGACTTTAGTCATCATCTTATTGTACTCATACACACCGATAGGCACATCGGTTTTATTCAATACATAAGAAATCTTTTGGGTGCCTTCCAACAAGGATTTAATCATTTCATTAGAATGGCTACTCAATTCTGCGAATTCCAAACAGGTTTTTACATCCACAGTTTCATCTAAATTACCCTCTGTAATCGCACTCAGTTTTTTATTAATATCATAAATACCACGCAGTACATGCTTATCCATGTATTTGGTAACCGCAACAATCAGTATCAGCGCAATCAACAACAGGCAAATCGCCAGTGCCAGCATATTTAACCATATATTGTGATACAAAGTTTCCGCTTCTACCACGCGCCCCACCAAATTATCGCTCTCAGTGGTAAATACACAAAATGAATTTACACCTTTTACATAGGAATGAAATCCGCTGCCTCTGCTTATAATTTCGTTTACGTCAAAGCCAAGTTCTTCACAATGCTTACCAACGTCCTCGGATGCCGTTGCACCCATAATTTCACCGGTCTCTTTATCAATGGCATAAAAACTAACGCCTGTATTTACCCGAAGCAGTGAGAAAATATATGATAACTCGTTTTTCTCCGTTACCTTCAATACGTTGACCGGTTCCATTCCAACCTGCACAATAAACGTACCGTTTTCACTCCAGCGTGCAGAATACTGCATAGGCTTACTCTCTGCCGTATTTGGCATAACCTCCTGCACCAGGCTTAAACTTTTGTCTGTAAGCATGGGTTTAAAAAAGCCAATTTGTTCACCGGAATCCATGGTGAGATTATAATACTCCGGATGCGTTCCCGTAAAAATACGACCTGTGGCATCAAAAAAATGAATCTCATCTACTTCCAAAAATTGCGCAATCTTATTTATCTCATCTATGTCATTCAATATTTCCGGATTTTCTTCCACCATATAAGCAATAACTTCTGCATTATGAAGACATGTCTGCTTATACTCAGTCTCCACTTCTGTCAATTCTGTCTGATTTTCCATCATAATCTGATGAATTTGTATAAACGCTGCAGAAGCGCTTTCTCTGGCGTAATTCTGTGCACTTATGATTTGGGCAACGGTTGCAATCACTAAAATAACCGTGGCCATTATAAGAGCCACGGTACGCATATATCGAATAATCATTTGTTTCATATTCGGCATATCTCTTCCCCTTTTACACCCAACCTTTTTCATAAAACGTCCTACATTTATATAATAAACGCTTTTACACATTCATATAATACTACAAAGAGAGTGTTTTTGCAACTTAACTAAGTTCTATTTATGCATTCTTTTAAGCTATAAAATATCTCTCAGAGGTGATTAGACTACTATGAACGTAACAGACAAAATAAAACAATTATCCAAAGACCGTGGTTGGAGCGAATACCGACTTGTAAAAGAATCAGGCTTGGCCACTTCCACCATCGCCAATATATATCACCGGAATACCATTCCCAGCATTCCCACATTAGAAGTGCTTTGTAATACCTTTGGCATTACCCTGGCACAATTTTTTAGCGATGGTGAAAAGATTTCATTAACTCCGGAACAAAATCAACTTCTGGAACACTGGGCAAAGCTTTCAGAGGAACAACGAAAAATTTTAGTAAAACTTATGGAAACCATGCACTAAATAGTATAGGACATTATTCTCTGTTTTTGAGTACCTCTGCCGGGGATATTTTCTTTAACTTCGCCACAAGCACTGTATTTACAATAAAATATGCCATCATGATTCCTGCAAAAATCGCCACATAAAAGCCCGGCGAAAATGTCAGATTAATTCCGCAGGATGTGTTCGCTATAAAAGAAGGGAACACATAATTCATAATGCATTTCGCAAGCGGTATGCTGATTAAGGCACCCACCGCCACAATAATTGCATTGCCGTTTAAATAAAGCTTTCTTATTTCTCCGGTTCGGAATCCGAAAATCTTTACCAGCGAAATTCCCATAGATGCACGGTCCACCATCACGTTCAGCATCAAATACATAACAGCAAAGAAAACAACAACCGAAACCGAAATCAACATGGTTACCATGGGTCGCATCATCTTCGAGAATACGGAAGAAGAACGTTCAATGTCTGCTTTGGTGGTTACGGAATAAATTCGTCCGCCTTCAATATCCAACTCTTCATCGGATAAAAGCATATTGTAATAATCTTCGTCTGCGCCAAACAACTCACGCATACTGTCAATATCCATAAAAACGGTAAGGCCTACGGAATACTCCGCGATTCCTTTTACCGTGAATGCATAGTCCATATCGTTGGCACTGTCCGTTAAAATCAGTTTATCACCCACAGACAAATTATATTTCTGGGCTACGGAAGAACTTATAATTACGTTGCTTTTCCCTTTTACGGGTTCTGCGTCATAGTACTTATTGTCATTGTCGATACCGATGACGCTGACGTCTAAGGTATAGCCTAAATTTGTTTTAGAGAGGCTTTCCATATAGCAGGCTTCTGCCCCTTCAGGCACTTCCTCTTCCGGATATTTTAAGGAATACATATACTCGAATTTCGCATCTTCGACGCTCTCTATTCTTACGTTTTCACACAATACGTGAGTATTCAAACCCATCATTAGAATCAGCAAAGTAATAAACATACCCAACACAACGGTAATGCCTGTTCTTGCTTCCCGAAGCATCTGACGAATCTGGAAACGCCGAAGGAAGCCAAGTTTTCCTAAGTTAATGCTGTTTCGATAGCTGATTTTCTGCTCGTTTTTAATCAATGATAACGCTGTTCTCGACAATCTTTTATTGATTACGATATAGTTAACAATTGCCGAAATGACCGGCGGCATAACCACACCGTAGATAATCAGCCAAGGTGCATAGACCGGTTCTAAATCAGGCACCGAGAAATACAAATATGTATCCCGCATCTGATAGGGAATGCCTAAATCACTGAAACCGAGAATCGAACCTGTCAGACCGCCAACGAAGGAAATAATTGTGGGTAATAAAATATAATGACACACCAAGGTATGCTTCTTTGCGCCCAAAGCATACAGGGTTCCGATTACACTGCTCTCCTGCTGGATTTGGTGAATCACAAACACCGAAATCACGTAGGTAAAAAGAATCATAATCACAACACCGGCAAGTAAACCTATATTATGATTGGTCTGCAAATCTCCGGCAGCCGCATGAATTCTTCCATTATCTTCCGCCTTGATAAAAGAAGTCAGATTATCAAGGTCTACTGTCAGATATTCTTCTAGCAATTCATCGGTTTCATCCTGTAATTCCTGTACACCGTCCGAAAGTTCCACGGTGCCGTCAGACAAGTCCCTGACACCATCATACAATTCACCTTGTGTAATGCCCATTGTCTCCAATGCATCAACCACATCTTTGGCACCGCTTTCCACATCCTCGGCTCCATCCGCCAATTCCGCGATGCCCTCGCGGATATCATCTTTACGTCCGATGGTATCTTCAATCATCTCCTGAAAATAGACATCATCCACCTGTTCATAATCGAATTCAAACGATTTAATTTCTTCTTTTAACTCATCATGGGTTAAAGCACCGTTCAAGCGGTAGGCGTAGCAATACTCCTCGATTCCCGCTTCACCGGATGCAAGAATCTCTTCATAAGCTTCTTCCGTCACAAAAGCAAGACCAAACAAGCTACTTTCCACCGCCATGTCAGAGAATTGGGCAATGGGCATATCATACTCCGGCACACAACCGATGCCTGTGATGGTATAGGTTTTACCGACCAATTCAACCGTATCACCCACCGCCAATGCATGTTCGGCAGCATAGCGTTTCTCCAAAACCACCTCATCTTTGGCTTCGGCAAGACGCCCTTCATCCACATAAACCAAATTAATTTCTTTACGATTAACAAAAACGCGAAGCGTCGATTCGTCTTCCTGTGTCAAATCCACCGAAAACATTCGTTCAAGAGTTACGCCCTTATCATAAATTTCCTCTTCCTGCCCCTCTGTCAACGGTATAAAAACACCGAACTGCCCATCTTCGACCTTGTTTTCTTCTGCCTTAAGCTCTGTTCCCGTGATTATGGTGTTAGCTGCACCCACAATGGAGATTACAATGTACATCCCAAGCACGATCAGCAGAAACAAAGCCAGATATCGGAGAAAATTGCTTTTTAAATCCCTGAGAATTCTTTTATTTAAAACCTTGTTCATTATAAATCCTCCAATTCAGCCGCAGGCACGCGGGTTTCATTTTCATAATCCTTCTTAACCAGACCATCTTTTATGATGATGACTTTATGTACCATATTTTTGATGGAATTGTTGTGGGTTACAATCAACATTGTGGTGCCGTATTTCTCATTGATTTTTTCCAATAAAATCAATATGTCTCTTGAAGTCTTGGAATCCAGCGCGCCTGTAGGCTCATCACAGAGTAAAAGCTTAGGATTCTTGACCAATGCCCTGGCGATGGCACAACGCTGTTGCTGACCGCCCGAAAGCTGTGAAGGGAATTTATTCTGGTGCTCCGTTAATCCCAGCGTATCCAGCAATTCATCAATATCCAAAGGATTCTGGGAAATGTATTCGCAGACCTGGATATTTTCACGAACGGTGAGATTGGGCACCAAATTATAGAACTGAAAAATAAATCCTAAATTTTCTCTTCGATAATTTGATAAGGCAGTGCCTTTTAAACCAAAAACTTCCTTGCCGTCCACTTTGACAGAGCCGGAATCCATGGTATCCAATCCTCCAACACAATTTAAAAGAGTTGACTTACCGCTGCCGCTGGTACCCTGGATAACACACATCTGTCCCCTTTCGACGCCGGTGCTCACTCCTTTTAAAACCTGAATATAGCTGGAATCCTTACCGTAACTTTTCTTCACATCCCTGATTTCTAAATACATATTTGCCTCCTTATTGGTGAATATATTTCAAATTAATATTTACAGTTTCGCAACATAACATTGTTATGTGAGTGTTATGTTATAAGGAGTCCCGGAAGACTCCCTTCAACTAATCGCATAACATAACGCCGTTATGTTATGTTGAAAAAGTAAACCGCTTCACGCGGCTACTTATCTATTACGGCTGTCCAGCCTTTTGTTATAAAATTCATTACTTTCTTAATATGTGCAAGTGCTTTCTTCTCATCCTTCTCATGGGTAATCATATGAATAAAAGCATCCAGAATCATATGTGTCAACCAATGAACCATTTGCTTGTTCACCTTGCCACCGTAGTGAGAACCCATTTTCGCAGACATCTTTGTATATGTCTCATCCAGTATATCTGCCAAATCATCCACCACGCTCTCATACTTTGACCCTTGCGCCTTAGTAAGAAGCATATGGAACACATCATAGTTTTGATACAGATGATGCACCAATTCTTCTACAAATGCATCGTGATCGCCTTCCTCAGCATCATATGGCTGTTCCATCAATGCCTCATCCTCTTCAAAGTGGCTCTTAAGGATTGCAATCAACTCATTATAAGGGTTGTCAGCAATTGCTCCAAACAAAGCCT
This sequence comes from uncultured Lachnospiraceae bacterium, assembly GCA_964651555.1. Classification (GTDB taxonomy): domain Bacteria; phylum Bacillota; class Clostridia; order Lachnospirales; family Lachnospiraceae; genus UBA3766. The sequence continues at coordinate 6,734 of CAZYVY010000048.1, forward strand.
CCTTATCCCGAAAGAAGAAATATAGTGCCCCGGTAGTCACTCCCGCATCCGCACAAATTTTACGAAGAGAAGCCTTATTATATCCCTTCTCCATAAACTCCTTGCGGGCACTGTCTATTAACTTTTCTCTGGTCTCTTTGTCTGCACCCATTTCATCTCACTCCAGATAACAATGTTACGTAACGCTGTTATCTTAATATATTTTGGAAAGTCTGTCAACACCTTTTTTATGAATTGGATTTTTTATATGTAATTAAAATGCGCCCGGGAGCTTTTCTTTGTATGCTGTGCGGATATTTTTATTCCATAAAGAACCGGGTGAAACCGTAGCGAGAGCGCGTTCTGTTGGAATATAAAATAATCCGCGCAGTATTCAATAGCATAAAATACATCCGGGCGCATTACTTTCCACACAAAGAAAAAAAGACAATTCATAAATGAACTGTCCTTTTTAGCGAAGGTATTTCTCTTATGGGGTATAGCAACAAACTATAATGTATTGGGGGGGTTACATTTAGAAGTATAGCAGAGGGTACCCTTTTGTGCAATCCACGGAATTCACAAATATTACAAAAGCTTATACTTTTTTTCGGTAATTTTGCACAAAGAAAAGTCGTCACATTTTACACATGACGACTTTTTTTGTCTAAATCCATTATTTTTTAAGCAATTTGCCCATAATGCTTTTTTACGAATTAAACTCTGTTCTTGTTAGAAATCTGACGTTTCTGTAATATTTGCACCACGGTTCTCAAAAAGTGCTTCGAATTCCTCTCTGGTGATACGTTCCTTTTCAAGAAGAAGCTTTGAAGAGGAATGAAGAATATCCATATGCTCTATAATAATTTCTTTTGCCTTAGCGTAACACTCATCAATAATTGCTTTTACTTCCACATCGATTTCGCCGGCAATCTTTTCACTATAGGGTCTGGTCTGTGCTAAATCACGGCCGATAAACACTTCGTCATTATCGCTGTCATAATTAATCACACCTAAGTTGGACATACCGTAAACGGTAACCATTTCACGGGCAACCTGAGTTGCTTTGCGGATATCGCTGGAGGCTCCGGTTGTGATATCGTCAAAAATTAACTCTTCTGCGATACGACCGCCAAGCGACACCATGATATGCTGCTTCATCTTACCCTTGGTATGGAACATTTCATCCTTCTCCGGAAGAGGCATGGTATAACCCGCAGCACTTCCTCCGGTAGGAATAATGGAAATGGTGTATACAGGGTCCATTTCATCCAGCACATGGAAAAGAATAGCATGACCGGACTCATGATAAGCCGTAATTTTACGTTCTTTCTCCGAAACAACTTTACTCTTCTTTTCAGTACCGATACCCACTTTCAAAAAGGCCTTGGTCACATCTTCTTCCTTAATAAAAGTACGCCCTTCTTTTGCCGCTAATATTGCTGCCTCATTTAAAAGATTCTCCAAATCCGCACCTGTAAATCCTGCGGTAGTCTGTGCAATCTTCTTTAAATCCACATCATCTCCAAGGGGTTTATTCTTGGCATGTACATGCAAAATTTCTTCACGACCACCCACATCGGGTCTTCCCACCCTGATTTTACGGTCAAAACGTCCCGGACGTAAAATTGCAGGGTCCAATATATCTACACGGTTGGTTGCCGCAAGAACAATAATACCGCTGTTCTCACCAAAACCGTCCATTTCTACCAGTAACTGGTTCAGGGTCTGTTCACGCTCATCGTGTCCGCCACCCATACCTGTACCTCTGCGTCGTGCAACTGCGTCAATTTCATCAATAAACACAATACAGGGTTTGGATGCCTTTGCCTCTTCAAATAAATCTCTTACACGGGAAGCACCCACACCTACAAACATTTCCACAAAATCAGAACCCGAAATACTATAAAAAGGTACACCTGCTTCTCCGGCAATTGCCTTGGCCAACAATGTTTTACCGGTACCGGGAGGTCCCTCCAAAAGAACACCTTTGGGAATTCTTGCTCCTACCATTGTAAAGGAATTCGGATCAATTAAAAACTTAATAATTTCTTCCAAATCTTCTTTTTCTTCTTTTAAACCGGCAACATCCTTCAGCGTAATCTTTGTATCCTTTGCCAGACGGGCACGACTTTTGCCAAAGTTCATCATCTTACTTCCGCCGCCTGCGGCTTCATTTTGGGCATTCATAAACATCACAAAGAAGAATGCACAAATACAAAGAATGATTAAAGGAGGAAGCATATACGTCATAAACCAGTTATCCTCAGGAACTTCTCCGACAACCGGGTCTAAGCCATTTTCCCTTAAATATTCCTCCACTGCCTTAACATCCGTTACATTCAACGTTCTAGTTACTCCGTTGACTGTCTCCACCTGTATCTTTCCACCATCGGATTCCTTTGTCTGCTCAATGATTACGGATTTAATTTCACCATTTTCAACAGCAGTTTCCAAATCACCTCTTGTAAAGGAGTAACTGCCAAAGTCCATATTTCCAATCCAGAATGCAATCATCAGCAATATAAGAATCAGAAAAATAATCGGCCCTACTCCGGCTCTTCTTTCTTTATTCACTAAAATATCTCCTATCTGTACTTTCTATTTTCACCTTTTAAAAGGTGGGTAAATTATTCATCTTCCACCACACCTACAAAAGGATAATTACGATGCATCTGGGCATAATCCAATCCATAACCCACTACAAACAAATCCGGAATCTGGAAACCGGTGTAATCCACATCCACTTCTACCACTCTGCGCTCCGGCTTGTCGAGTAATGTACAGAGCGCGAGACTTTCCGGCTTACGGCTCGCCAACAAATCCATCAGTTTGCTTAATGTTCTTCCGGAATCGATGATATCTTCTACTACAAGAACATTTTTCCCTTCGATGGAATCATCCAAATCTTTTACAATTTTAATCTGTCCGCTGGATTCCGTTCCGTCGCCATAGCTGGAAACCGACATAAAATCAAGTGTTACAGGCACGGTAATACGTTTTGCAAGTTCACACATAAAAAATACACCGCCACGTAATACGCATACCAAATGTAAGGTTTTCCCTTCGTATGCTTTGCTAATCTCCGCTGCCATTTCACGAACTTTCTTGTCTACTTCTTCCTCTGAAATCAAAACTCGTATATTACTCATTTTCTTTTCCTCCTATGGTAATTTCCAATACCCTTTCTGTATACTCATTCACCTTATAATACGAACTGATACGATATCCGGGAATCCACATGATATGATTATCATCTGCCAAAACCCAAACCTCATTCCTTTTATATGCAGGAATTTTTTCCTGAATAAAATATTCTTTCAGTTTTTTATGACTGCCTTTCTCATCTATAGTAAGGAAGTCACCTTCCATCCTTTTACGAAATACGGCACACTCCGTTATTTTATCATAATCAAACCATTTCGTATATGTTTTTTGCGGAATATTTTTTAAATCAAAGTCAAAAAGGAGCTTTGCTTTTATACAACCCAACCCCTCCGCTTCCCTACGGATGTCTCTCCCTGTCAACAATTCCTTGTCCAAAACCAAATCCTTTACCGGTTCCGGAATTTCTTCTGCCGGTTCCAAATAATTCCAAGTCTTTGTTTCCGACTCTTCTTTGCGAATAAAAACACCCTCTGCGGTTTTATGTGCATATACCTTTGCCGGTAAAGAAATCTGACGGCCGGTCTGTAGTGAAAAAAGCGCAGTAATCTCCCGTATATGCACTTTTGTCAAATCCCTGGCAGTTTGGCTTTCTTGTTCCAGAACATAATATAAAAGTCTGGAAACCATCATGGGATGTTCTCGCAGTAGAAGTTTTCCATCTATAAAAGTTCCCCCATCCTGCTTCCGGCAATATTTTGCCCATGCCGACAATGTCTGACTTTCAAGATAATCTTCTGTTTCCTGCAAACTGATTGCTGTTTCTGCAATTCTCCTTTTAGCACCGGGACATATTTTTTCCGCCGCCGGAAGAATTTCATGACGGATATAATTTCTGGTATATTCCGTAGACGCGTTTGTTTCATCATTCTTCCACTCAATATGATTTGCATACAAATATTCTTCGATTTCATTTCGCTGCATATTCAACAAAGGCCGGATAATATCCTGAGTTACGGGACGGATACCGCCCAAACCCTTTATGTGGCTGCCTCTGAAAAGATGAAACAAAGCAGTTTCTGCACAGTCGTCTTTATTATGGGCTACTGCAATGCCAACAGCCCCGAATTCTTCCTTCAATTCCCTAAAAAAATCATAACGCACCTTGCGCCCTGCTTCTTCAAAAGAAATCCCTTCTCTCTCGGAAATCTTTTGCACATTCTCTCTTTTAACACGACAACAGATTCCCAAACGGTTACACAACGCTTCCACGTATTCTTCATCCCGAACAGCTGTATCACGAAACATATGATTGACATGAGCACATATAAGGTTAATATCCCACTTATCTTTTAATTTCCACAGCACAGAAAGAAGGCAGACAGAGTCCGCCCCTCCGGAGACACCCACAATCAGCGTGTCACCTTTTTCAAACATGTTATGTAGTTTTACATATTCTTCCACTCTGTTAATCATGTTCTAAATATAGCTAATATTTGTGAAAAATTCAAGTGCAGTCCCCTAATCCGCTAAGCTTTCCAACAAGAATTGTCATGTCATCCCGAATGTGTCCCCCGCAACGGCGGATTGCACACTGCATCAGATAATTTGCTGTTTCCCGGGGTGTAGCCTTTTCCAGCCCCATAAAAGTTTTAAGCAATGCCTTTTCATCACTGAAACACTCCGGAACACCATCAGAAAACATCAGAATATAATCATTTTCTCCCAGCTCGTATTCAATTTCAGACAAATCGTTTATGCTGATTTGTTCCAACAAATCCCCCTCCTTCTCAATCTGCACCGGCAGACGAAACCCCAAAGGATAACTTTGATTTTTAATACGCTCCAACTTGTCCCCTCTTTTAATAAAACTGTCGCACGCTCCATATTTCCGGAAAGAAACCCTTCCGTCTATCAAATTTACGTAACAGGCATCCAAAGTAGGCATATTTAAATCTCTTCCCTGTGCCACAAAAATACTGTTTACCATATCCGAAGCTTCCGACAGTCCAAACCCAATATCCATATATTTTTCCATTAATTCGATTGCTCTTTCACTGTCTCGACAGGCAGCTTCACCGGAGCCGGCTCCATCCGAAATCAAACATACTCTTTGATTGCCGCTTATATCATAGACCAGACTGTTATCTCCTGATACCATTTCATTCTCCTTCGTTGCCGTTGCAATTCCGGTCTCAAATTCATATCTTCCCTTATACTCATACAGATATGTATCATATTCGTAAGCAATAAAAAACATGTTTTCTTTGGCTGAAACCAACGGCATTCCGAACATCTCCGTTAAAATTTCCGCAATATCTTCCGCGGTATAATCCGCATTCCGCTGACCCCTCATTGTCAAAACAAACTGCATTCCGTTCCCTTTGCGTATCAAAAAGATATCTTTTAAAAGGATTCCATGCTTTGTAAGTCCATTTTTTAAAATGCGGACTTTCCTTGCATTTGGTGCACTGTAACTTAAACTTTCTTCCGCCACCTCTTCCATACGCTCCGCCATTTCCCTCAAGCGCAACTCCATAATTTTTTGGTTTTCCTGCAAACCCTTACGATACATCAATTCTCTCCTATCCATTGATTTTGCAGTCATCTCGCTTCCCATATCGCAAAAAGAATTGGACAATTCCCGATAAGCTTCCGCCAGTACCATAATCCTCTTTCTTCCATAGGAAGGTAACAATTTTGCTTCCTCCCGTTTCTCCAGACCCATTTTATAACCTCCTATGCCGTCATATTTTTCGGATGCGTTTTTACAGCTTACCTGATTGATTTAAACATAAAAATACCGCAATCCGGGAATCATAAGTATATCAGACCCTGACTGCGGTATTTGTCGAAGTGACAAACCTGTACTATTATTTTTTACGACGTATTTTGCAAGTATGTATTCAAATTATTTGATTACAGGTACAGACATACCCTAGCAAATATTTTCATTACTTAGCCGGTTTCTTGCTTTATATATTATTAGCCCTGTGTGGCTTGAATAAATGGGTTGCCCCTGAAGAAATTAGATAATGATGGGTAAAAAATTTATTCTTCTTTGGTGATATAAACAGTAATTTCATATTCCTTACCATTTACATCTGTTCCTGCAATTGTTACTTCTTTATTTTCTCCAAATCCAATCACGTCAATTGCACGTGTCCTATATCCACCAGCCGCGGGCATATACACAGAATATTCATTAAATTTAAAATCTGACATTTCTTCAGGAAAATACAAAAATAAAGAATCATCATCATCTTGTAACTGATACGAATCACCATTAGATAATATTGCTATTGCTCCAACACCATGCCTCCATACTATTATCTTAAATTCGTCATAATTCATATCATTTGCTAAGTCAACTACTTTTTTTCCATTCTCCTGTGTATATTGAGAAAGATCAATTTCTGTTGCTTCCGCAGGTTCCTCTGAAACAACCACTTCAGAAGATGATTCTTCTGAAATACTTTCTGATACTTCAGAAGTCGATGATACTTCAGATACAACCGCTGAAGTATCAGGAGAATCTTCTTCTTCAGGAGGTTTGTTACAACCTACTGCTGTAGCAATAAACATTGCTACTAACAAAGCTACTACTAAAATAACACTGTGCCGATTAAGTTTGTTGGGGTTTGTTTTTTTCATATTGCTTCCTCCTCGTATTTAAAAGTTATCAAAAAATTGGTGCGAATATTTTTCAAATTATTTGATTACAGGTACAGACATACCCTAGCAAATATTTTCATTACTTAGCCGGTTTCTTGCTTTATATATTATTAGCCCTGTGTGGCTTGAATAAATGGAGTGTAGTTACATCTTAAAAGATGTTTGAGAAATTTGCAGTTTACTCAGAAAATTTTTGAGTAAGATATACGGTAATTTCATATTCATTGCCATCTTCATCTGTAATAGTAAAAATAACTTCCATATTTTCACCGTATGAGCTTAGTCCAAATCCTGTTCTATTACCCTCTATTCCATAAATGACAATATTATCAGTATTAACTTCAATATTAGTCATTTCTTCAGGACAATATACACAGAGAGAATCGTGCTCTTCAATTTGATATGAATCACCATCAGATAATATTTCCTTAGCAGCATCCTCACCCCATACGATTATTTTTGGTTCGTCATAATCCATATCAGCAACTAAGTCAACTATAAATTTTCCATTGCTTATACTATATGGTGTAAGATCCATTGTTTCTTCCGAGGGTTCCTCAAAAATAATTTCTTCAGAAGGTTCTTCAGAAACAATTTCTGATACCTCTTCATATACAGGCTCTGATATAGGTTCAGATACTACTTCAGAAGTAGAAGGTTCAGGTGTTACTGCTTCTGATTCTTTACAACCTACTAATGTAGCTACAAGCATGCATACTAATGTTAATACTGCAAAGTTTCTCCAATTACGATTTTTTCTGTTTTTATTTCTTTTCATCTTGTTATCCTCCTCTTAAATAAAAATATTTATAATTACCAGCTGTTTAGATGCAATCTTTCCTCTCATGACTATTTTATTTGTTATATACTCATATAAACTGCGACATGGATTTTTATACTTATGTACCCAGAGTCCCTTATTGCTTCTTTATATATTTTTTATGATAAAGCTCTGTTTCCCATGTTTCCTCAAAAACATTTAACTAAAAAGGAAATGGAGAAGTAAATCAACGGAAAATAAGCATTCCGACAAGTGTACCCTGTCTTTTTGAAACATCGGAAACAAACATTATACGATTTCAATTTGTTAAATTATTATAGCCCGTTTACGGGCTATTGTCAATTAGCGGACTACTTCTTAGGATAAAGTTATATAATATACTATTTCGCGAAACGGATGTGGTATAGCATGTCATTTAACTTCGTAAGTTTTCGACACTTTCAATCTTTTATCAATTCAAATGGAGATAGAATATGATCGTTTATGACCGCCTTTGGACTACCCTCAAAGAACGTGGTATTTCGCAGTACAAATTAATCAAAGATTATAATATCAGTACCGGGCAGTTAGACCGTTTACGCAAAAACGGCAATGTGAACGCTTATACCCTGAATCAGTTATGTGAGATTCTTCATTGTCGTCTCGAAGATATTGCAGAATATAAAAAAGAATCGTAAAAATACACAATAACTTTATCTTGCATTTTCCCTTTTCATAGAGTATAGTTAGTTTACAAATCATGTGTAATGTAGATTTTTCTACTCTGACTTTTCTTAAGTCATATCATTTATTTCTTTTATTTCCAACATGGAAACATCGAATGATTTTATTTTTGCAGTTTTATTTTTGTGCAAAAAATAAGTCAAATATATTTTTCAAGGAGGACATGCCTATGATTTTTACCAAACCCAATAGTTTCCGGCCTCTTTCGGAATTAAATCTCATGGATAATTTTTTATTTCATGAAGTGATTGCCGATAAGGAATTCGGAGAAGAATTCTGTCGTATTCTTTTAAAGACTTTTCTGAACAAAGAAATACGGCATGTAAAAATCATTCCCCAGAAGGACATTTATGGACTGGATACAGATATGCACGGTATCCGCATGGATGCTTATCTGGAAGCCACTGAAGACAGTGGTACCGTAGATGCGGATATCTTACCTGACATCTATGACATTGAACCAAACTTAACCTATGAGAAAGACTCCATACCAAAAAGAATGCGCTTTTATCAGGGTATGATTGATGCTGCCAATTTAAAAAGGGGACAGGCTTACATCAGCCTTCCCAATGTGGTCATAATTTTTATTCTTCCCTATGACCCTTTTGGCAAAAACCGTATGGTCTATACCATACAAAATATGATAAAAGAAGATCCTTCTATTGATTACAATGACGGTGCTTTGAAAATGATACTGTATACAAAAGGAAAAGCCTGTAATGCTAGCAAAGAACTGCAGGATATGTTAAAATATTTTGAGAGTTCAATAACGGACAATGTAACCAATCCGGACATTGAAACCGTTCATCATATGGTTGACCGGATCAAAGAACGAAGGGAGACAAAGATAGACTATATGAAATCATGGGAATGGGATGAATACAACAAGAAACTGGGGCGAGACGAAGGTATTATTGCCGGACGCGAAGAAGGTTTAGCTGTTGGTCGCGAAGAAGGTTTAGCCGCCGGTCGCGAAGAAGGCATTTTAGCATTCATAAATACATGCCATAAACTTCACTATTCAGATGAATTTATCATCAATGAACTCATGTCTAACTTCTCTTTATCACAGGAGATGGCCCAAGACCATCTTGATAAATCTAATAAAACATCTTAAATCACATCATTTATATACGATATACATAACAAGAAGAGCAGATATGATAAAATTAGCCTCTATCAATCTGCTCTTAATTATTTAGTCCAACTTTATTTTCGGATTACATCGCTTACTTGATAATGCAATTACTACTCTACTTCCAACTCAACCTATGCAATTCGCCCTCCATCTGCATCTGGGCAAAGTTATTCTGCCGCAAAGCCTCATATAGCACGATACTCACCGAATTCGACAGATTCAATGATCTTATCTTTTCAAGCATGGGAATACGAATGCAGGTATCCTCATAATCCACAAGAATTTCTTCGGGAATTCCGGCACTTTCCTTACCGAACATAATATAGTCATCCGGCCCGTACTCCACTTCCGTATAGCAGTGATGTGCTTTTGTGGTTGCCATATAAATCTTGGCACCCGGATTCTTCTCTAAGAATTCCTCGAAATTTATATATCTTCTCACATCCAAATGCTCCCAGTAATCCATGCCCGCACGCTTGATTTCCTTCTCGTTCAGACGAAAACCCAAAGGCTCAACCAAGTGAAGCACCGTATTGGTGGCTACACAGGTGCGTCCGATATTTCCGGTATTTCCCGCAATTTCGGGCTGATATAAAACGATGTGCATAATCTTTTCCTCCGTTAAAATTAAGCAACATTATTAAAACTTATACTCATAACAAAAATCCGGTTTGAAATGGTTGTAGAACTAGCCGATGCAATGCAAAACTTATATTCCATAAAGAACCGTTTGTATGCGTCAGCACTTAATGAGCAGGCAAATTTATTTGCTTGCGAATTTAGTACTGCTACGCAGACAACCGAGCGAGAGCGTGTTCTGTTGGAATAAATTTTTGCATCGCATCTCTATATCAACCCATTCAACCGGATTCTTTTATTTACTCTGCTCTTCACGCAAACGCGCAATAAAACGTTTCATTCTGCCTAAAGCAACTTTTAAGTCATCGATAGAATATGCATAAGAAATTCGTAAAAATCCTTCGCCGCATTCACCGAAAGCCGTACCGGGTACAACCGCAACCTTCTCTTCTTCCAGGAAACGCATTGCAAAATCCTCACTGGTCATACCGAATTCCTTAATGCAGGGGAATACATAAAACGCTCCATAAGGCTCGAAGCATTCCAGACCCATCTCTCTGAACTGATACATTAAGAAGCGACGACGCTGGTTCTAAGCCT
>CAZYVY010000049.1:0-8129 GCA_964651555.1 uncultured Lachnospiraceae bacterium
TATTCCATAAAGAACCGTGTGAAAACGTCGGTACTTAACGAGTACAAATGAAATGCAGTACGAGTTTAGTATCCGCTACGTTTTCACCCGAACGAAAGTGGGTTCTGTTGGAATATAAAATAATCCATACAACTTTCATTTAGTAAATAATACTCCCCTTCGGACACTTCTTAGCACACACTCCGCACGCCACACACTTCTCATCATCAATCTTTGCAAGAAACTCTTCCACTGTAACAGCCCCTGCTTCGCAGTTCTTTTTACACAGACCACATCCGATACATCCGATGGTGCAGTCCTTGGTTGTCGCAGGTCCCTTAGCCTTAGACGAACATGCCACAAGATACTTTGCATCATAAGGCACAAGGTCAATTATGTTTCTTGGACAGACTGTAAGACACTTACCGCACGCCTTACATTTATCTTTTTCTACCACTGCCACGCCGTTTACCACATGGATGGCATCAAAAGGACAAACTCTTTCACAACTGCCATATCCCTGACAGCCGTAATTACAACTCTTCGGTCCTTGATTGGGTACAAAACTAAGCATCCGGCAATCCATCTGGCCGGTATAGTGGTAATCCTCATGGGTATGTTCACTGTCTCCCTGACATTTCACAAAGGCCACCATACGTTTACTGCGCTCAGCCTCTACGCCCATAATGGCACCCACCGCTTTTGCTACCGCTTCTCCTCCCACCGGACAGGCATTTACGGGAGCTTCTCCTTTTACAATAGCGGCAGCAAGACCGCTGCAACCGGGATAGCCGCAACCTCCGCAGTTGTTTCCGGGAAGGGCTGCTGTAATCTTATCTTCTCTCTCATCTGTTTTTACCTTAAAAGCATTGGAAGCCACCCCCAAAAAGATGCCGATGAACAAACCCACCGCCGCAACAACGGCTACAGAAGTTAAAATACCGATATAATCCATCTTTCTCCTCCTTTGCTTAAATCAGTCCTGCAAAACCACAGAATGCAATGGCCATAAGCCCGGCAGTCACAAGTACTATGGGCATTCCCCGGAAAGGCTTGGGAATATCATTGTACTCCATCTTTTCACGAATGCCTGCCAGAATAATTATGGCAATGGCAAAGCCCGCGCTGGTAGCAAAACCATTTACTACGCCGGTTAAAAGGTCATACTCAAGATTCACATTGGTAATGGCCACACCAAGCACTGCGCAATTGGTGGTAATCAACGGAAGAAATACTCCCAACGCCTGATAAAGGCTCTTCATATACTTCTTTAAAAACAGTTCCACAAACTGCACCAGAGCTGCAATTACCAGAATAAATACAATGGTTTTCAAGAAGGTAATGTTTAACGGTTCCAAAACAAATTCATATAAAAGTCCTGCCACAAAGGATGCCAGGGTAATGACAAAGATAACCGCACCCCCCATGCCTGCAGCAGTTTTTACGCGCTTGGAAACACCAAGAAAAGGACATAACCCGAGAAACTGGCTCAATACTACGTTAGAAACCAAAGAGGAACCCAGGGCAACCACAATTAACTGAACAATATAATCACTCATCTTCTTTGCCCTCCTCTTTATTGTCTTCTCCAATCAACTCTTCCAGTTCCACAATGTCAATTTCCTGCGTTGCTTCCAGAAGCGTCATTTTAGGTTTCTTTTTCTTCTTATCTGTTTTCTTTTCTTCTGCAGATTCCTTTTCTATATGTTCTTCTTTCTCTTCAGGTTGCTCTGCCTCGACAGATTCTTTTGTATCTTCTTCGATTTCAACCAGCCGCCTACTGCATGCACTGTCACCACAGTTCATACAATCACTGTTACAACCGGACTGAATTTTACTTACATCTTTTCCGGCTTTTCTTCCCTTCTCTTTTATCACATTCTGGATTGCCGTAAGTGTTGCCAGAATAAAGAAGGCTCCCGGTGCCATAACCATAATGGTCATAGGGGTAAAACTTGAAATTTCTCTTGTCAGTAACTGATTTATCATCCTTACAACGACGGATGAGCTCTCCGGATTCAGCCATTTATCCACAAAGGAAACCAACAATTCAGGCAAAGGTGTTCCGTAAATATCTGTTCCTGCAATACCAAAAACAGTTCCCGCACCCAAAAATTCCCTTACCAGACCAATGAGGGTAAGTGCCAGGGTAAATCCAAGTCCCATACCCACTCCGTCAAAGAAAGACGGCAGGACTTTATTTTTGGAAGCATAGCTTTCCGCACGACCCAAAATAATACAGTTTACCACAATCAGGCTGATATATATGCCCAATGCCTCATAAACCGGCTGTACATAAGCATGCAAAAGGAGCTCCACTAAGGTTACAAACGTTGCAATAATTACTATGTATGCCGGAATACGTACCTTATCGGGAATCACCTTACGCAAGGCCGAAATCATCAGGTTGCTCAGCGCAAGTACCACCATGGTAGACAGTCCCATTCCAAGACCGTTCATTGCAGAAGTAGTAACCGCCAAAGTAGGACACATTCCCAACATCAGCACAAAGGTAGGGTTTTCCTTAATCACGCCATTATATAAACGTTCCATACACTGTTTCATAACGCTTCGCCTCCCTCCTGCAGAATGACAAAGCACTCATATGCTGCATTTACGCCACCGGTAATGGCTTGGGAAGTTATGGTTGCACCTGAAATTGCATCAATCTCACCCGGCATTTGTGCCCCGGTTTTTACCACAACGAAAGAATCTGCTGTCACATCACGAAACTGCGGTAACAACACTTTCTCCGCATTCATACCAAGTCCGGGTGTTTCGGAAATACTAAGCAAAGAGACTCCTTTTAATTGTCCTTCCCCGGTAATTCCCACATAAAGTGAAATTTCCCCATTATATCCTTCTTTCGTCGTTACACCGATGACATAGCCATAGAAATTGTCGCCTGTCTTTTCCAAAGATGCGGAACTGTCCCGGGATTCTGTATCCCCATCTGCTTCCGGCCCCGTAGACATTACATATGCCAGATAAACCTCATCAATTACTATGTTACCTTCTAACTTATCTGCAATCGCTGTATTAAGTTCACTGACCTGTTCTTCCTCCAGCGGTTCAAAAACAAACTCTTCCGCCGGCACAAGCTCACCATCTTCATTTTCTTCATAAAAAACTTCACTGCAGGCTGTAGCTTTCTTTTCAGCTTCATATTCCGCAATGGGTTCCTTAGTCAGTTCATTAACATACCCCAGTAACACGCCTGCAATCAATGTAATCACAAAAAGTATCAATGTATCTTTTATCATCTGTTTCATACGTGCTCCCCTCCTTTTCCGAAGGCTTTGGGACGCGTAATCTTTTCGATCAGCGGAACAATAAGATTACCGATAATAATCGCATAGGAAACACCTTCCGTAGCAGAACCGTAAAGTCTGAAAATACCGGTAAGAATACCCAAAACGGCTCCGTAAAGAAACTGTCCCTTGCGCGTAATGGGTCTTGTCGTATAATCCGTTGCCATAAAAAATGCTCCCAGCATCAAGCCACCACCGGCAAGATGTGCCGCAATAAATGACATATCCAGACCATGACCGCCAAAAATCATAATAAAGATGACGAAGGTGGCAAGATAAGTTCCCGGTACCTTTAAATCAATGACACCCAATGCAATCAAAAAGCATGCCCCAAGAATAATGGCAATCATGGACGTTTCCCCGATGGTTCCTCCCGTGGTTCCCACAACCATATCAAAAAGCTTAACACTTTCCCCCGCTTTCATGGTTGCCAGTGGAGTTGCCCCGGTGTAGGCATCACAGGAAAAATCCGTCATATACTGTGCAAAAGATATCATTAGAAAACATCTCGCACCCAATGCAGGATTCATAAAATTCTGACCCAGACCGCCAAACAACATTTTTACCACAACAATAGCAAACACCGCTCCTATGGCTGCCATCCACAAAGGGAAATTAGGAGGAAGATTCAATGCTAATAAAAGTCCCGTTACTACGGCACTGTAATCCCCTATTGTTGTGGGCTTTTTACAGATTTTACAAAAAATATGTTCAGATAAGACTGCGGTTACAACAGTAACCACAATTACCAATAACGCATGTAATCCAAAATTCCATATACCAAATAAAGTTGCCGGCATCAATGCAATAATCACAGAAAGCATGATGTGACCGGTATTTACAACGGAACGTATATGCGGATTCGATGAAACTTCCATTTTTTCTTTCATCCTGCTTCCTCCTACTTCTTCTTTCTGTCAGCGAGAATCATTCGTCTCATGGACTTAATGGACTGGGTAAGGTGGCGTTTTGCCGGACAAATATAACTGCAACATCCACACTCACAACATTCCATTCCGTTTAACTTCTCAAATGCTTCTTTTTCACCCCGGTCTGCCAAAACCGCCAGACGGCTGGGAATAACACGTCCGGGACAGACCTCCACACATCTGCCGCAGTTAATGCAGGCAGTCTGTTTTGTTTCCGACACTTCATCTTTAGATAAGCAAAGCAATGCCGAAGACATTTTCGTGGCAGGTACATTCACATCAAATAACGCAAATCCCATCATGGGACCACCGGATACCATTTTAGCCGGCTCTTTTACAAAGCCTCCGGCTTCCTCGATTAGTTCTCCGTAATTTGTTCCAATCGGAACCTTAATATTACACGGATTCTTAATGCAGTCACCGGTAACCGTTACTACCCTGTGCATAACCGGCTTTCCTTCTTTTACCGCATGGTATACGGAAACCACCGTATCCACATTATTCACAATACAACCTGCATCTGCCGGCAACATGGAAGAATTGATGGCCCTTCCGGTAGTTGCATAAATCAAATGACGTTCAGAACCCTGGGGATATTTGGTTTTTAAGGCTAATACCGATATATTTTCTTCCTTTTCGGTTAGCTTTCGCAATATTTTTATGCAGTCCGGCTTATTATCTTCCACTGCAAGAATTCCCCTTGCGTTCTCAAATAATCTTAAAATAATTTTAAGCCCGTCCACCAGTTTCTCCGGCTCCTCGATCATCCTTCTGTAATCACTGGTTAAATACGGTTCACATTCTGCACAATTCACAATCACAAAATCTATTTTCTCAGGTTCCTTCGGTGAAAGCTTCACGTGGGTAGGAAAACCTGCTCCACCCATACCGACAACACCGGCATCTTTTATCATTGCAAGAATTTCATCCTTCAATAATATTTCAACCGGTTTAGGCTGGTCGCTTTCCACTTCCCCATATTGGAAATCATTTTCAATCACAATGCACATCACATTGTCTCCGGTAACCACTCTTCTCGGTTCTATGGCTTTTACCGTTCCTGACACCGATGCATGCAAATTGGCAGAAACAAAACCGTCCGCCTCTGCAATTCTTTGTCCGGCCAAAACCTTGTCTCCCTTTTTTACTGTTGGTAGCGCCGGAGCACCTATATGTTGAGAAAGCGGATAAATCATTTCCCCTTTCGGTAAATATTCACGGATTTTTTTATCCTTTGAGATATCTTTTCCGTCATAGGGATGAATTCCGCCTGTAAATGTAAATTTTACCATTTTTATCCCCCTTTTCCCATTATTGATTAAGCTGGTTTTATGGATAAAATCACTATAATTTTATATTATAAATGTACTATAATTTTTCAAAAAATACTACTTTAATTTTATGTTTTATGATATGATATTGACAAGTGGTTATTATTTGTAAATCTGAGGGTGAAAAACATGAAAACTATCGTTAAAAATCTTGGGGCTAAAAAGCCTAACTATCCCATTGAGAATCTGGCTAAGCCGGAAGAAATTTTATTTTTGGACATTGAAACCACTGGTTTTACTGCCCAGAATTCCAATCTTTACTTGATTGGTTGTGCATATTATCAGGAAAATGAATGGCATACCATCCAATGGCTGGCTGAAAATTACGATGAAGAAACTTTGGTGTTGCAGGCTTTTCTTGAATTTTGCTTAAATTATACTTTCCTGATTCACTTTAACGGTAATCGGTTTGATATTCCTTATTTGCAGCAGAAATGCAACATGTATCAGATTCCTTTTATGTTTGATGTATATCAGGGAATTGATTTATATAAGAGAATCAAACCTTACAAGAGTTTCTTAAAATTAAGTGATTTAAAGCAGAAAACATTAGAACAGTTTCTTGGCACCGAACGCGAAGATATCTTTTCCGGCGGTGAATTGATTAACTATTACCATGAATATGTATGTACTCATAATGAAGAATACATGAACTCTATCCTCTTACATAATCAGGAAGATGTTGAAGGCATGTTAGATTTGCTTTCTATTTTAGCATACTCTGACCTGTTTAATCTTCCCCTGCGTGTTATGAAGGTTCAGGCAAACTACTATAATGATTATGAAAATAAGAAACGCCAGGAATTGGTTTTGAATCTTCGTTTTATGACACCCCTTCCTGTTCCGGTTTCTTATGCATCCATGGGCTGCTATTTTACCGGTAATGAATTAAACGGTATTATTAAAGTACCTCTTTATGAGGAAGAAATGAAATACTTTTACTCTAATTACAGAGACTACTATTATCTTTCCGAAGAAGATGTTGCCATCCATAAATCAGTGGCTAATTTCGTCGATAAAGAGCATCGTGAACAGGCAACGGCGGCAAACTGCTATACGAGAAAGTATGCATCATATCTTCCCCAGTGGGAAATGATGTTCACTCCTTTTTATAAAAGAGGTTATCGTGACAGGGATTTATTCTTTGAATTGACAGATGAGTTTAAAACAAGCCGTAAATCCTTCAACCAGTATGCAGAACATATTTTACAAACAATGTTGATGGCTGATTTCGTATAAAAGCAAGACGTTAAAAAGCACTTTCGAAATGAATTCGAAAGTGCTTTATTTTTATTTCTGCGGTCTGAGGAAGAAAAACGATGCTTTTCTCTCATATCCTACTTCTTTATAATTCATCATCTGCTCCGTACTGCCTAAGAAAAGCATTCCGCCGGGTGCCAATGACTGATAATATTTACGGAAAATATCTTCCTTCGCTTCCTCTGTGAAATAAATCAATACATTTCTGCATACAATTAAATTCACATTATTCGGATAGGAGTCTCTTAAAAGATTATGCTCTCTAAATTCCACTCTTGATTTGATTTCATCCGAAATCCGATAAGACGCACCAACCTTGGTAAAATATTTCGCCTTTAAATCCGCCGGAACACCTACAATACTCTTTTCTGAATATATACCATTCTTCGCCGCAGCCAGTACCTGCTTATCAATATCTGTCGCAAGAATTTTAATCTTAGACAATGGAACATGTTTGGAAAGTGCCATAACAAGCGAATACGGTTCATCTCCGGTAGAACATGCCGCACTCCAAATAGTCAACTGTTGTC
Source organism: uncultured Lachnospiraceae bacterium (assembly GCA_964651555.1). GTDB lineage: Bacteria > Bacillota > Clostridia > Lachnospirales > Lachnospiraceae > UBA3766. Next base: position 7,341 of record CAZYVY010000049.1, read on the forward strand.
CAAAGGTTTGAATCAACTGCGGAAAAACATCCTTATCCAATATCTGCCACTGGTCAGGATTACGATAAAACTCAGATACATTGATGGTCAGATAGTTCACAAACTCTTCCAACAATGCAGCATCTGTCTTTAACTTTCCAAGAAAAGCCTCGTATCCGTCCAGATTATGCCTGCTAATTAAAGTGTCGATTCTGCGTTTCATCTGCTTCTCTTTATAACAGTTCAAATCAATCTTGGTCAGCGCAAGCACTTGTTTCTTGAAATACTCGTAATCATATACCATATCAGAACTATTCCTTAATTTTATTCTTCTGCAGGAGCTTCTTCAACAACCTCAACTGCTTCCTCTTCAGCGTTATCCGCAACAAGAGCTTTCACGCTAAGACTAATCTTCTGATCTTCACCGTTAAAATCAACAACCTTAGCAGTTACTTCATCACCAATCTTTAATGCATCAGCGGGCTTTTCAATATGTTCCTTAGAAATCTGTGAAACATGAAGAAGTGCATCAACGCCTGCTTCCAACTCAACAAAAGCACCAAATTCAGTCATTCTTGCTACCTTACCGGTTACAACATTACCGATTGCATACTTCTCTGCTGCATCTTTCCAGGGATTTGCATCATCAAACTTAGTGCTGAGTGCAATCTTGGTACCATTAATTTCTTTAATCATAACCTTAACTGCATCACCGGTCTTAAAGAGTTTCTTGGGATGTTCAATTCTTCCCCAGCTCATTTCTGAAATGTGAAGCAATCCGTCTACACCGCCTAAATCAATGAATGCACC
>CAZYVY010000049.1:8139-15829 GCA_964651555.1 uncultured Lachnospiraceae bacterium
TTACGTTCTTAACTGTTCCTTCAACTACATCGCCTTCTTTAACTTTAGAAAGAAGCTCTTCCTGCACCTTTGCCTTTTCCGCAACGATGAGCTGCTTACGGTCACCAATATATCTTCTCTTCTTAGGATTATATTCTGTTACAACAAACTGAATTTCCTGATCAGCATATTTGCTTAAATCTTTCTCATATACATCTGATACAAGACTTGCAGGAATGAAAATTCTTACTTCATCCACAACAACGGATAAACCACCGTTTAACAACTGAGCAACCTTTGCTGTAAGTACTTCCTGATTGTTAAATGCTTCTTCAATTCTCTTGCTACCCCTGTCAGCAACCAGTCTCTTATATGTAAGAGCAACCTGTCCGTCACCGTCATTCACTTTAACAACTTTAACATCCAGCTTATCCCCCACCTTAACTGCTTCTGTCAAATCAATTGTAGAATCATTGGTGTATTCAGACTTAGGCAAAATGCCATCAGACTTATATCCTATGTTAAGGATAATCTCGTCCGGCTTCACGTCGATAACTGTACCTTCAACTACCTCTCCTGTATGAATAGTTTTCAATGATTCTTCAAGCATTTGTTCAAAAGTTAATTCTGACATAATTTTGAACCTCCTCAATAATTTTATTTGGGGTTGACGCCCCTGCCGTAATTCCCACTAGTTCCACAGATTTAGGTAAGTCTAAATGCAAGTCCTCCAGTGTCTGAATAAAATAGGTTTCCTCACACTCTTTCATACATATCTCATACAGTTTACGCGTGTTAGAACTATGAGCCCCACCAATAACGATCATGACATCAGCTTCACCCGCAATTTCACGGGCTTCCTTCTGACGCACCTCCGTCGCATTGCAAATGGTATTCGCAATACTAATATCATACCCTTTTTTTTGGAAAATTTCAACAAGTTCTTGAAATTTCCTGTAATTAAATGTCGTTTGTGAGACAATGCATACTTTTTTATCTTTTTCCAGGTTAATCTCCTCTGCCTGCTCATGGGATTCCACAACAATTGCAGGGGTATTTGACCATCCCCGGATACCCTCTACTTCGGGGTGTCCTTCATTGCCGATGATGATAATCTGCTTTCCCTCCGCACTCTCCTTTTCCACAATGGAATGAATCCTTTTTACAAAAGGACAAGTGGCATCTTCATACTCCAGACCATTCTCTTCCATGATGCTGTAAATATTCTTCGATACCCCGTGCGAACGGATGATAACGGTACCCTCTTTTATCTGCTTTAACTCAGCTTCGCTTTCAATGACAAGAACGCCTTTGCTTGCCAGGTCCTTTACCACTTCTTCGTTGTGTATAATCGGACCATAGGTATATATTTTCTTTCCTGTCTCTATCTGTTCGTAAACCTTCTCTACCGCACGTTTCACTCCGAAACAAAAACCTGCGGATTTTGCCAGTTTTACTTCCATTTTTCATTCCTCTTTTACACTAATTCTTAGCTTATGATGCAGATAATTCTGTATTTCGCTCTTATCTACATTTTTGAGCGGATCAAATCAATAATTGCGTTTTTTACTTCTTCAATACTCATCTCTGAAGTATCTAAAAATACTGCATCTTCTGCCTGTTTCAACGGCGCAATTTCACGATTCATATCACGTTCATCACGTTCGGCAATATCTGCTTCGATTCCTTTTAAATCACATTCCGCGCCCTTGGCAACAAGCTCGTTATAACGACGCTTTGCACGTACTTCAATACTTGCGGTAAGATATATTTTTACCTGGGCATCCGGCAGGATATTGGTACCGATATCACGACCGTCCATGATAACATTATTGTTTGCCGCCAAATCCCGCTGCAAATCAAGAAGCTGTGCCCTGACATCCGGATTAGTTGAACTGGCAGATGCCATATTTCCTACTTCTTCCGTTCTGATATAAGGATTTACATCTTCTCCGTTAAGTAAAACCACCTGCTTTCCATCCACATACTGAATGGACACCTTGGCCTCTTTACATTTTTCAGAAATCTTAGCACTTTCGTCAGCCTTAACACCGTTACGGATTAAATATAATGCTATAGCACGATACATTGCTCCCGTATCCACATAAATAAAATTCATCTCAGCTGCCACACCCTTGGCAATGGTACTTTTACCGGCTCCCGCAGGACCGTCAATTGCTACATTAAAAGCCATATTCCTTTTCTCCCTTATTTCTTCATTACACGTTTGATTGTGCATAATACTTGGTAATTTCCTGTTGTATGTCTTGTGAAATATGCTGAACAATTTCTGCATTGGGTCTTGCGGTATAGTATCCCTGAATCAAATCCACACCAAGAGAAATTACCGTTTCCAATTCCTGTGCGGTTTCTACACCCTCTGCCAATGCCTTAAAATTATTCTCATGAGCAAAACCGATTATACTTTTTACAAAATGCTGCTTCTGCTGATTATCCTGAATTCCGGTTAAAAGCATACGGTCAATTTTAACATAATTAGGGGCATATCTTAACAAATTCACAATGTTGGAATAACCCGTACCATAATCATCTACTGCTGTTTCCACGCCTACATTACGGAATCCTTCCTTCATACGTTCCAGTGCACCATCATCTGCCTCACTCTGCTCTGTCAGTTCCACTACAATGGCATAATTAAACTTACGCATTTTTTTTGCCAATAGGGATGCATCTTCACCTTCCAATTGATTTCCGGGAATACTGTTGATAAAAACCTTCTTACCTTCAAACAATTCTTCCTTGTCTTCTATACATTGTATAACATTGAAAAACGTAGCCTTTTCCACATCATACAAACGTCCGAGATGCTCAGCATACTTAATTACCTGCAAAGGAGACACCCTGGGTTCCACATCGGTTCTCATCAAGGCCTCATATGCATATATACTACCATCTTTTGCATTCACAATCGGCTGGAAATGATAGGTAAATAAATTATTATCCAAAATCGCACCGACAGTCTTTGCCTCCTGCAATTCTGTCTCTGACAACTTTTTACCGATACGAACCTGCAGCGCTTTAGCCTTGTTACCATTTTTACGGCTCACCGCAATATTCATAATATTTTCCAAATCAGGCCAATTAGTAACACGACCAGTCTTAGTTCCTGCATTAATTTCAATATGTGCAACCGCATCAGGGCTTGCATTATACGTGAACAAAGCTTCCAACAGGCGTTCACTGATTCTACGGGTCATATCTGTAGAATCCTCCGGTGAAATCTGTGCAACGACAAACTCATCATTACCAAGTCTGCAACACATAGCGCCCTCTCCTGCGGATTCCTTTAACATTCTTGCTAACTCGATTAAAACCTTATCTCCCGCATCACGGCCTTTTTCGCTGTTAATTTCTCCGATATCGCAGACATCCACAGCCAAAACACCCACATACTGATTGGTGGATTTTACACGTTCAATCATAGGCTTAGCATGCTTGACAAATCCGTTATAATCAAACAAGCCGGTAAGAGAATCCATAATCTTTTGTTCTTCTATAATCTGATTCTGGGCACGAAGTGCTGCAATTCTCCGGTAGTACTCCAAACCGAGCATAACATTACGAAGCCACATATAGTAATTCTCTTCATAACTTTTGGCTTCATTTCCATAACCGATTACTGCGTAGCCGAAACAGATATCTTCAAAATGCAACGGTGAGAATATATATGCCTTGGGAATATCTCTCTCCTTATACATATCCGGCAACATTTCTTCCACCTTGAATTTCGCTGTAAAATTTAACTGATCTTCACCTTTTCCGGAAGGTCCGCACTTCAATACCGGTATAATATAATCAGCATAACCGGATTTGATTAAATTAGTGTCATCCTTTTTGGTATTATCCCAGGATGCATTCAAACAGATATGAAAACTGTCAAATTCACGAATCTGATATGTATAAGTCTGGATGGTATCCATTAACCCCCTAAAATTATTACGGGACAACATATCTTCCAAAAGATAGTCCACATTGGTATGTAATATCCCTTTTGTTGCATGAATCGGCCATACGGCACGTACCGGTGCTACCGGTATTATACTCTCATTATAACATCCACAACTGCTTCCTCTAAAGAAATCATATTGAGGATGAAAAGCAGGGATTTTTTTTCCGTTTATCATGGCATGCACACAAGTTGCAGCATAAATACCAAATTCTTTAGCCGGCATACATGCAGACGTGATTGGCTGAGGACTGGTCCGGCCTTCCTCCGTACAACCGTAACCGGTCACTGCCACATCCTCAGGCACACGATAGCCTCTTCTTGTCAGCCCGTCAGCCACACCAATTGCCATATAATCATTGGCACAGGCTATGGCTCTGGGAAGTTTTCCCCGTTTCTGCAATAGGCGTTCTACCGCTTTTACTCCGCTGTCATACCAATAATCACCGTACAATATATAATCATCATCAATCGTAAGTCCGTGCTCCGTCATGCAGTCAATATAAGCCTGCAAACGTTCCGTAGAATGTGCGTGCCACTTCGTTCCCGTAAGGAAAGCAATGTCCGTGATTCCATGTTCCTCAATTAAATGTGAAATCAACTGCACAATCGGCGTATGGTGTTCCATACGAATCGTAGGGAAATTTACGCTGGCTTTATCGACACAAATAACAATACCCTTGTATTGTTCTTTTAACTTCTTTTCGATATTATACAGCACTCCGGGAGTCTGTATTGTATCACTCATGATAACGACAGCATCAAATGCATCATACTGAACCAATTTAAAAATATTGGACTCACCGGTTTCACGCGGCTTTGATTCCTGTATTTTATGATACATGGTAAATACACACACATCATAATCATACTGAAATGCTTGTTCCATAAGACCCGTTATAAATTTCTTTTGATAATCCTCTCCCGGCTGTCCCAGCAATAAAGCAATACGTTTTCTCTGACTCATAGGCAATACCCCTAACCTGATTATTCTACACTGTCCCCCGCTAAATATCCGGTAGACCAGGCAATCTGCAAATTGTATCCCCCCGTATGGGCATCCAGATTCAACAGTTCACCTGTAATATATAAACCTCTCACTTTTTTACACTCCATGGTAGAAGGATTCACTTCTTTTAAATCTACTCCACCACATGTAATAATGGCCTCCGCAAAACCTCTGGTACCTGTGATTGTAAGTTCCGTGTTTTTGGTCACATCCACCAGCCGTTTCCTTTCCTCCCTTGTAACCGAATGTACACTCTTGGTCTCATCTATTCCCGCCAGTTGCGGTATAAGTGCCGCAAGGCTGGACGGATAAATCGACGGAAGCACATTTTTTAATTGTTTATTTTTTCCTTCTTCAAATTCGCGCAACAGTCTTTTATCAAACTGTTCCTCCGTCAATGCCGGTTTTAAATCAATACCAAGCTTAACAGTTCTGTAATTCTTTTTTTGTGCCAGTACACTGCTGGCCGTTAAAATCAAAGGACCGCTGACACCAAAATGGGTAAATAACAACTCGCCCATTTGCGAAAAAACTTTTTTACCGTCAACAAACAAAGTCGCCCTTACATTTTTCAATGCCAACCCCTGCAATAGGCCGCACCATTTTTCTTCCGTTTCAAATGGCACCAGCGAAGGTTTCAACTCGGTCACTTTAAGTCCCAGTCCGGCAGCAATCCTGTGTCCTTCTCCCGTAGAACCTGTAGAAGGATATGACACTCCTCCTGTTGCAAGAATTACTGCATCACAGAAGACCTTTTTCCCCCGGTCGGTAACAACCCCCGTAATTTGATTTTCTTCGGTCATTACTTCTTTTATTCCGGTGTGATAACAAATTTCACACCCCAGTTTCTCCATACGAAGGCGCAATGCTTTTATCACGTCCGAAGAATGATCCGATACCGGAAAAACACGGTTTCCACGCTCAATTTTTAACGGACAACCTGCTGTTTCAATCATGTCCATTACTGCATGATTATCGAAATGATAAAATGCACTGTAAAAGAACTTGGCATTGCCTTCTATATGTTCAAAAAACTCTTCTGCATCACATGCATTGGTCACATTGCAACGGCCCTTCCCGGTAATAAATACCTTTTTACCGAGCTTTTCATTTTTTTCATATACCGTTACCGAATGTCCCTTCTCTGCCGCACGTATTGCGGCCATCATACCGGCAGCTCCGCCGCCTATGACTGCAACTTTACTCATCTCTATTTCCTATCCACGAAAAATGCCGGTCATTCCGTACCTACTCAAGACCGGTACGGATAATCGGGTCATCTCCCATAAAATCAATTTCATCATTCAAATACACCTGATACGTATTCCACGTCTGCTCAAGGGTTTTAAGATTTTTTCTCACCTCTGCCGGCTTTTTGACACAAATTGCGGTCAGTATTGCATTAACCAGACTCATGGGTGCCACCATGGAATCTATAAACGTAGAAGCATCACTGGCAGCAAAAAGATTGCAGGATGAATACATTTTCATCGGCGAATGTTCATTATCCGTTAATGCAATTACCATAGCTTTTCTGTCATTGGCAAACTCCATTGCCTTTAGCGTCCGCATGGAATACCTCGGGAAACTGATTCCCACGAATACATCCTCCTTACCAATTCGAATCATCTGTTCAAAAAACTCTGTGGTACTGCTGCTTGTCAGCAAAGTTACGTTCCCCCGGATCATATTCAGGTAAAAGGCAAAAAAATGTGCCAACGGCTCACTATTACGCAATCCCATAATATATACATGTTTTGCAGATAATAAAGAATCAACTGCCATATTAAAGGATGATACATCAATCTTTTCAATCGTCTGATTAATCTTCTGAATGTCCGAAGAAAGTACCTGCTGGATAATTTGCGATTCCGAAGTATTGGAAGCAATTCTTACAGGACCTTCCGCCATATCCATCTGCTCCTGCATCCATACGCTTAATGCTTTATGAAATTCCGGATACCCTTCATAGCCCAAAGATGCAGCAAAGCGCACCACTGTCGATTCACTGACGCCTACTTCTTTTGCAAGAGCCGCCGCGGTCATAAACACCGCCTGTCCGGGATTTTCTGCTATAAAATTTGCAATGGCCTTATAACCTTTACTTCTTCTTGTTCCATCACCGAGAATCCGGTCCATTACACTGGTATTCATGCCAAGCACACTCTTCCTTTCAGCCTTCTTATGGTATCCATAAAATATACAATACACACAAGTTTACACTATTATAAATTATATCATATTTTTTTTCATTTAAAAAGCCCCTTTCGCTATAAGCGACGGGGCTTTTTCTGCTCATGTTATAATTAGCTTATACAGGGTATGCACCATTCTTGGTATCGGCCTGAGCAAGGTCAACTTTCTCCTGCTGAGCAAGACGATACTTAAAGAAGTCAACAGCAACCTGCGGGAATAAAGCATATGATAATACGTCTTCATCCTGCTGTTTCCATTCCTTCATCTCTGCTTCAATTTTATCTAACTCATTAGGAAGCAAATCTGCGGGACGGCAAGTGATAATTTCTTCACCGGGGATAACCTTATCCTGAACTTCTTTGTTGAAAGGCTTAACGGTCTGACCGTATTCACCACGAAGAACAGCCTTGGTTTCCTTAGTTGCCATCTTGTATCTTTCACCCATAAGTACGTTGAATACAGCCTGTGTACCAACAATCTGTGATGAAGGTGTAACCAAAGGAGGCTCACCTAAATCCTTACGAACTTCAGGGATTTCT
>CAZYVY010000049.1:15839-17194 GCA_964651555.1 uncultured Lachnospiraceae bacterium
GAAAGCATACCGCCGGGTACCTGATATAACAATGTCTTGATATCTACACCCATAACCTTCGGATTTAAGAGGCCGTTTGCAAGACACTCATCTCTGTAAGGTCTGAAGTAATCAGCGATTTCTGCAAGAAGGTTCTGGTCATAACCTGTATCATAGGGAGTTCCCTTGAAGGTTTCAACCATAACTTCGGTAGCAGGCTGTGATGTACCTAATGCAAGAGGTGACATCGCACAGTCGATTACATCCACACCTGCTTCTACAGCCTTTAAGTATGTCATACTACCAACACCTGATGTATAGTGTGTATGAAGCTGAATAGGAAGCTTTGTAGCACTCTTCATCGCCTTAACCAGTTCTTCTGCCTTATAAGGAACCAAAAGACCAGCCATATCCTTGATACAGATAGAATCTGCACCCATGTTTTCAATGTCTTTCGCCATCTTCATCCAGTAATCCAATGTATATGCATCACCTAATGTGTAAGAAAGAGCAATCTGCGCATGACCACGTCCTTCCTGCTGTTTTGCCTTATTGGTGGCATCTACGGCTGCCTGAAGGTTTCTTAAGTCATTCAAACAGTCAAAAATTCTGATAATATCAATACCGTTAGAGATAGACTTCTGTACAAACTGGTCTACCACATCATCGGCATAGTGACGGTAACCTAAGATATTCTGACCTCTGAAAAGCATCTGAAGCTTTGTATTCTTGAATCCGTCTCTTAATTTACGAAGTCTCTCCCAGGGATCTTCTTTTAAGAATCTAAGAGAAGCATCGAATGTTGCACCACCCCAGCATTCTACGGAATGGTATCCAACTTTGTCCATCTTATCAACGATGGGTAACATGAATTCAGTCGGCATTCTGGTTGCAAGCAAAGACTGATGTGCATCACGCAGAACGGTTTCTGTAATTCCAATGGGTTTTTTCACCACTTTATTTTCAGCGTTATCCATTATATTTTCCTCCTGTAATTATATAAAAGCTGTGTTTCCGAAACCAAATCAGAATACACCAAAGATTGCCATGAAAGTACCGGCTGCTACTGCCGTACCGATAACCCCGGCAACGTTAGGACCCATAGCGTGCATCAATAAGAAGTTTGTAGGATCTTCTTCTGCACCAACCTTCTGGGATACACGGGCTGCCATAGGAACCGCAGATACACCTGCAGAACCGATAAGAGGATTAACCTTACCCTTGGTTGCCCAACACATAATCTTACCAAATACAACACCCGCCGCAGTACCGAATGCAAATGCAACAAGACCGAGTGCCACGATACAAAGAGTATCCACTTTCAAAAATGCTTCCGCACTGGTGGTTGCACCTACGGATGTACCAAGTAAAATAAC
>CAZYVY010000050.1:0-2160 GCA_964651555.1 uncultured Lachnospiraceae bacterium
CCTCTCCATATATAATAAAGTATGTTTGTTCTCATCCGCTACTGTCTGTACAAACCCCAAACAGCGTACTTATTGTAACATGACTTTATTACACATGCAAGTATTTTTTATATAAATTTAATTTTCTTTACCATTGCGACAAATTCCTGATTATTTCTTGTTCGTGAAAACATATCAATAACTTTGTCAACCGCTTCTTCTGCTTTCAATCCGTTCATTGATTTACGGATTATATTAATTGCCTCCAGTTCTTCCTGAGAAAGAAGTAAATCTTCTCTTCTGGTGCTTGATTTCGGAATATCAATTGCGGGGAACACGCGCTTTTCGGAAAGTTTTCTATCGAGAACAATTTCCATATTACCGGTTCCTTTGAATTCCTCGTATACAACATCATCCATCTTACTTCCGGTATCAACCAGTGCCGTAGCAAGAATGGTAAGACTTCCACCCTCACGCATAGTTCTTGCCGCACCAAAGAATCGCTTGGGCATATGAAGTGCTGCCGGGTCAAGACCACCTGATAAGGTTCTTCCGCTGGGAGGCACAACAAGGTTGTACGCTCTTGTAAGACGTGTGATACTGTCAAGAAGAATTACAACATCCTTCTTATGCTCTACTAATCTCTTACCACGTTCAATAACCATTTCCGATACACGTTTATGATGCTCGGGAAGTTCATCAAATGTAGAATATATAACCTCAACATTAGGTCCCTCAATTGCTTCTTTAATATCTGTAACCTCTTCGGGACGCTCATCAATAAGCAAAATAATCAAATGACATTCCGGAGAATTCTGCTTGATGGATTTGGCTACATCTTTTAACAGAGTTGTCTTACCTGCCTTTGGATGGGACTCAATCATACCACGCTGTCCCTTACCTACCGGACTTAACAAATCCATAATACGCATGGAAACTGAAGCACCGGGACGTTCAAGTCTCAAACGTTCAAAAGGAAAAATAGGTGTCAAATCTTCAAAGTTCTTTCTCTGAGCCGCCACTTCCGGTTTATATCCATTAATGGACTTAACATATAAAAGTGCACTAAATTTCTCACTCTGAGTTTTGACTCTGGTATTACCCTTCAGTATATCGCCTGTCTTTAATCCAAAGCGGCGTATCTGGCTGGGAGCAACATACACATCATTCTCACCGGGAAGATAATTCTCGCAACGGATAAATCCATAACCGTCCGGCATAACCTCAAGAATACCATGTGCTTCTATTCCGCTATCAAGTTCATTCGGATATGTTTCTTCTGTTGTCTTAGCTTCTGCCTGCTTAGACTCTGCCGGTTTAGTATCTTCCTTCACAGACGCAGTCTTTTTTGCCGCATCCTTTTCATCCTCAAGCAACATAGCCTCAACAACTTCCGCCTTCTTCATGGCCGTAGTTCCTTTAATTCCTCTGGCCTTTGCTATCGCTTTTAAATCTGCCAACGCAAGAGATTCATATTTTTCTCTCATAATGCCTCCTACTCTATATAAAATCACTGTATCTGTGGGATAAAATAAAGATATGTAAAGAAACGAATTAACATATATCTAGTTTGTCATTATACAATAAAACAGAAAAAATAGGAAGTCTTATTTTAATTTTTTTGTACAAAATATTTATATATGAATTTTTTCTTGTTACTTGCAGACATCTTTTAAATATTATATGATAAATAGAGTGCTAACCAAGCACTGTTAAAAGATATACAGAAAACGAGGAATTCATATGACAATCAACGAAAAAGCTTTAGAATTACATAAAGAATGGAACGGCAAAATTGAAACCATATCAAAGTCCCCCGTAAAGTCACGGGAGGCTTTATCCCTTGCATATACCCCCGGCGTTGCCGAGCCCTGCAAAGTAATTGCAGAGGATAAAGAAGCAGCGTACACATATACCATGAAAGCCAACACAGTTGCAGTAGTTTCAGACGGAAGTGCAGTTCTTGGTCTGGGTAACATCGGTCCCCATGCAGCGATGCCCGTTATGGAAGGGAAAGCAGTTTTATTCAAAGAATTCGGCGGTGTAAACGCAGTTCCAATCTGCTTAGACACTCAGGATACCGAAGAAATAATCAAAGCCGTTACTTGGCTGGCTCCCGGTTTTGGCGGCATTAACTTGGAGGACATCAGCGCTCCCCGCTGTTTTGAAATTGAAGAACGC
>CAZYVY010000050.1:2170-17024 GCA_964651555.1 uncultured Lachnospiraceae bacterium
TGAAGCGAGACTTGAGAAGGAGCTGGATATTCCGGTATTCCACGATGACCAGCACGGAACTGCAATCGTAGTTCTTGCAGGTATCATAAACGGATTAAAAGTTGTTAATAAAGAAAAAGAAAACTGCAAGGTCGTAGTTAACGGTGCCGGAAGTGCCGGTGTTGCCATTACCAAGCTTCTTTTAACGTATGGATTTAAAAACGTAATTATGTGTGACAAAGTAGGTATTGTTTCCAAATCCACCGAAGGTCTTAACTGGATGCAGGAAAAAATGGCTCAGATTACAAATCCTTATAACGAAACAGGAACACTGGCTGATGCAATGAAAGGTGCAGACATTTTCGTAGGCGTGTCCGCTCCTAATATTGTAACTGCCAACATGGTTTCTTCCATGAACAAAGACTCTATCCTCTTTGCCATGGCTAATCCTGTTCCCGAAATCATGCCCGATGCAGCTAAGGCTGCCGGTGCAAGAATCGTTGGAACCGGACGTTCCGATTTTCCGAATCAGGTTAATAACGTGGTTGCGTTCCCGGGTATTTTCAAAGGTGCATTAGAAGGCCGTGCAACTCAGATTACAGAGGAAATGAAGCTTGCCGCTGCAATTGCCATTGCAGGTCTTGTACCCGAAGACGAACTTCTCGAAGACAATATTATGCCCGAGGCCTTTAACCCTAAAGTAGCCGACGTTGTTGCTGCTGCAGTTAAAGCACACATTAAATAATTGGTAACCGATATGTCTCATACCTTAACAAATTGGCACGGGAAGCCTTATTATTCTCTCGATGCCTGGTGTAAAAATACATATGGTGAAAAGTGTTACAAAATCGCATTGAATGCCGGTTTCACATGCCCGAACAGGGACGGCACACTTGGAAACGGGGGCTGTATCTTTTGCAGTGCGGGAGGAAGCGGTGATTTTGCAATGTCACTTGCCCATTCCGATATTTCCACCCAGTTACAAAACGGATTGAAAATTTTTCACGATAAGAACACCGGCAACCGATTTATTGCCTATTTCCAGGCATATACCAACACCTACGGTCCCATAGAAAAACTCCGCATGCTTTACGAAGAAGCATTAGCCGAACCGGCAGTTTGCGGAATATCAATTGCTACAAGGCCCGACTGTGTAGGTGAAGATGTATGTACCCTGTTATCTGAATTAAAGGAAAAATATCCTGATAAATTCATCTGGGTGGAACTTGGTCTGCAAACCATTCACGAAGACACTGCACTTTTTATCCGTCGTGGCTATGAACTGCCCTGCTTTGAAAAAGCTTTTGAAAGATTAAAAAATGCCGATATCCCTGTAATTGTTCATGTAATTCTGGGACTCCCCGGCGAAACAAATCAGGATATTTATAAAACAATAGACTATTTAAACAACATCAAGCCCTTTGGAATTAAGCTTCAGCTTCTGCATATTTTAAAGGACACGGATTTGGCAATACTGTACAAGGAACATCCACTTCACGTATATACCATGGAAGAATATCTTGATGTGCTAACCGGATGCATAGCAAGACTTTCTCCCGAAATTGTCATTCACCGTGTCACCGGCGACGGACCAAAGGATTTACTTATCGCTCCCACCTGGAGCCTTAACAAGCGGCTGGTATTAAACAGCCTGCATCAGAAAATGAAACAAGAAAATATGTATCAAGGAAAAGATTATCATGACTCAGGACCCATTGACACTATATAAATTAATTATTCTCTATATGTTAAACCGTGTAACTTTTCCCATGACAAAATCACAGATAAGCGAATTTATCCTGGAAAAAGAATATACCAATTTTCTTACCCTGCAGCAGGTAATTAATGAACTGATTGATGCCCGGCTGGTAAGTGCCCAGTCAATCAGGAACCGCACACATCTGGTTATTACATCTGAAGGCGAAGAGACCTTAGGCTTTTTCGAAAACAGAATCAGCCCTGCCATCAAAGAAGACATAACTATCTTTTTTAGGGAAAAAGAATATACAATGCGTAATGAAGTCTCCATTCTCGCCGATTATTACAAATCAACCTCCGGCGAATATGAAGCACATTTAATTGCCAAGGACAAGGGAATTTCACTGGTTGAAATCAAGCTATCCGTTCCCACGGAAGACACTGCCGCAGCTATCTGCGACAACTGGCAGACTAAGAATCAGGAAGTGTATCAGAAATTAATCGAGCAACTGTTTTAGCAGCTGCTCTTTTAATAAATATCGCCTTAAAGCGTTTATTCCTCCGCCTCTTCCCTAATCCGCTTCATATGCTCGCGAATCTTCGCTTCATACCCATTGCCTGAGGGCTTATAGAACTCTTTACCATTTAATTCGTAAGGAAGATACTGCTGTTTCACATAATTGTTCTTATAACTATGGGCATATTTGTAACCAACACCATGTCCCAATTTCGCACTACCCTTATAATGTGCATCCTGTAAATGTGTAGGTATAGGCAAATTACCGCTTGCCTGCACCTCCTGCATGGCGCCAAAAATCGCCTCACAGGAAGAATTACTTTTGGGGGCACATGCCACATATGCGGCTGCCTCCGACAGAATTATCTGTGCTTCCGGCATACCAATTCTCTCAACCGCCATGGACGCATTAGTTGCAACTACCAGTGCCATAGGGTCTGCATTTCCCACATCCTCTGCCGCACAAATCATAATTCTTCTGGCAATAAAAGTTATACTCTCTCCTGCTGTCAACATACGTGCAAGATAGTATACTGCTGCATCCGGGTCAGAGCCCCGCATGCTTTTTATAAAAGCAGAAATTGTATCATAATGGTTATCACCATTCTTGTCATATCGCATTACACGCTTCTGAATACACTCCTGCGCAACGTCCAAAGTAATGTGAATATATCCGTCCTCGCTTCGCTCAGTGGTCATCATTCCAAGTTCAATGGCATTAAGTGCATGTCTTGCATCTCCGCCTGAAAGCTCCGCTAAAAACTCCAAGGCATCTTCATCAATCTGCCCTTTATATGCGCCCATTCCCTTGTCTTCATCGTAAACCGATTTTTTAATCAGAGTCTTAATATCCTCTTTTTCAATAGGCTTTAATTCAAACACAATAGAACGGGAAATCAACGCACCATTCACCTCAAAGTAAGGATTCTCTGTGGTAGCACCAATCAGAATCACCGTTCCGTCCTCCACAAAGGGGAGCAGATAATCCTGTTGCCCTTTATTAAATCTATGAATCTCATCTATGAAAAGAATGGTCTTCTTGCCATACATGCCCTGCATGTCCTTTGCCTTGTTCACCACCTCTTCCATATCCTTTTTACCTGCAATTGTGGCATTAATCTGGGTAAATTCCGCACTGGTAGTATTGGCGATTACCTTTGCCAGAGTGGTCTTACCTGTACCGGGCGGTCCATAGAAAATGATAGAGCTGATTTTATCAGCCTTGATAGCGCGGTATAATAATTTATCCTTGCCGATAATATGCTGCTGTCCCACAACTTCATCCAAGGTAGTAGGACGCATTCTTGCAGCAAGAGGTGTTTCTTTTTCCATATTTGTTGTTCGCATGTATTCAAATAAGTCCATGATGGTTTCCTTTTGTAAAAATATATTATGGTGGTATCGAGGTTGGAAAGAAAATACAACATTCCAACCTCTACGTCACATAATGATTTATATCAAAAGTAATTATAATTCAAATACAGAAAATAATCTAGTCAAACATTATCTCATCCACAGTCACAAAAGTATATCCTTCTGCCAGCAGTTCATCCACAACTGCGAGGGCTGCCGTAACGGAAGTTTCGAAATAGTCATGCATCAGTATAATGTCATTCTCTTCCACCTTATTTACAACTTTTGCTGTAATTCCGGATACGTCCGTAGAACACCAGTCAAGAGGATCTATTGTCCAAAGAACCGGAAACATGTTAAGTTCTGCTTCCAGACTTTTATCCCATGTTCCATAAGGCGGGCGGACATACAACACTTCTTCGTCGATAATCTCACTGATTATCATATTAGTTTTTATCAGTTCCTCTTTGAATGCTTCTCTATTACTCTTGTTCAATTGCATGTGACTATAAGTGTGGTTCCCTATTAAATGTCCTTCCTCTTGCATCCTCTTTAGAATATCAGGGTGCAATGAGGCATGTTCGCCTGTAACAAAAAAAGTTGCTTTAACTCCTCGTTTCTTCAACCCATCCAAAAGCTGTTCCGTATAGCTTGGATGAGGTCCGTCGTCGAAAGTTAATGCAACTTTTTTATTTTGTTCATCTCTAATTATTTCTTCCTCAACAGTTCCGGAAGATACATTTAAAACTTGTGGACTAAGGCTTACCATACCCATAATAATCAACAGAAAATCTATCGCAAGCAAACCAACCAGCGAACTTTTTTTATTCATAAAAGAACAAGCCCTATATTTATTTTTTATAATATATGTGTCAGCCATGTTAAAAAGAATATTTAAATCAATATCTACTTTCCACCAAATGGCAATACATCCAACAACTCTATATCGCCTTGTATCTTAAGTAATTCCTTTGTATAGGCATCTTTTGGCCGCATATTCCCTTCTACTATCTGCACAATAACTTCTGCCGTTGTTACAATAATCATATCTCTGTCATAATATTCATAGGGTTCAACATATACTTTCCCATCACTTATCTCCAGATAAAATGCACCTTCCGCTTCGCCCTCTACATTAAACTGATATGCCACATGACCGACAATCTTACTGACCTTAGTCTTTTTCGCTGACTCTTTAACAATTGTTACAAGCTCTTCATACTTCATTTGCTTTACCTATCACTTTCTCATCTATTTTTTGTCGAAATATATAGCATTTGCTTTGATTATAAGAAAACAACAACTTATTTTCATCGGACATAAGCTGTTATGTGTCCCAAAAAGTGACACTATACGATATTGTCACTTTTTGGGACACCTTGATTGCTTTGTCCCTTGTTGTAAAAGAGGTATATGGATATGATTATTTCTGCCAGAGAATTTATATGAAGTAAACAGGAAAAGAAGTTTTAATAGAGGCAAAAGAAGATTTTAACATTCCTTGGTCAGATATGGCAATGCTATAGAAGAAGCCTGTTTCTTACTACGCGCACAAGGCTTTTTGTTTTCTGTATACTATAACAACCTTTTCCATAACTCACTTTACGATATACTGAAAACAGTTTCTTCCCCAAGCTAATTTCCCCCTCCACTTTTCTTAACAAAGAAGCCCTCCAATCATAATCGGTGGGCTTCTACACTATTTTATATCTACATATCTTATTGCAATGTATTTAATACTAAGCTTAATCTGATTCATAAACTCCTCCGGTGACATTGCACTATTATCTACAATCCACCTTTGGAAAGCCATTACAACTGCATCCGCTATAAATGTCACTTGGAATTCCGTCACTTCTTTTTCATTCAAAGTATCCCGTAACCTACTCGCAATTACTGGAAACAACAAGCTTTGAAAATGCTCAGAAAACGAATTTTGTCCGATAATGCAAAGCGCCTTTTGATAAAAATTACGATTGTTATAAAAATAATGACTTAACACAGGCATTGCTTCCCATATATTATCATAAGCTTTATCATGTATCAAAGCCATTAGTTCTGTATCAAAAATCCAGTTTACTAAATCATATTTGTCTTTGAAATGATAATAAAAGCTTTTGCGGTTCATATTACAGCTTTCACAAATATCCCCGACATTTATCTTTTCAAACGGCTTTTCCTCCATCAATTGCTTTAAGGATGCCGCCAATGCTTTCTTCGTTATATTCGAATCTGCCATATATATCGCCTCCTTATAGCACACCTAAACCCTGTAAAAATATTTCACCAAAACTCATTTTTATTTTCTCCATTTATGTTTGATAGATAGTAGAATAAAAAAAAAGACGAAACTCACCCTCTATCGCAGATAAGTCTCGTCATTTAAGGTTGGACCAGGAACTTCTCCATTATGTTGAACCAACCACACATTCCGTGTTGACTACTCCCTTATTGTGAAAATTATATCATTATGAATAAATTTTCTCAACAAAATTCGTCATTTTCTCTTTGGACAAATCTTAATATCTGTCCAAAAATGTAACAGTTTTTCAGAAAGGGAAATTTTAAGACACTCCTCTCATTTGGTCTAATGAAACTTTTTACCCATCCCTTTATAATGACCATAAAACGAAAGCAAAGAGGACACTCTATTGATTTATCACAGCGAACCTATTAACTCTGTTATGAAAGAGTTAGAAACTAACACCGAAATCGGACTTAGAAGCTCCGATATTCCAATTTTACTCGCAGAACATGGTGAAAACAAATTAAAAGAAAAGAAGAAAAAGACAAACTTCCAACGCTTTCTTGACCAATTTAAGGATGTTATGATTTTAATTCTGATTGTGGCGGCAATTATTTCTTTTGTTATTGCCTGTGTAGAAGGCAACCCAAAGGAATTTTTTGAACCAGCACTCATTTTACTGATTGTAATTATGAATGCGATTATGGGCGTTATGCAGGAAAGCAAAGCTGAAAAGGCTCTTGATGCTCTCAAAAGTTTATCCGCACCACATGCAAGAGTTATCAGAGACGGTGAAGAGTCTGTTATTGATGCCAGCCAGTTAGTTCCCGGCGATATTATTCGACTTGAAGCAGGAGACTTTATTCCGGCAGACGCAAGACTTATCAGAAGCGTCAGCTTAAAGAGTGAAGAATCTGCATTAACCGGTGAGTCCGTCCCTTCTGAAAAAGATGCCGAAGCCAACGTAGAAACAACTGCCACTCTCGGAGATAGAACTAACATGGTATTCTCCGGATGCAGCATTACCTACGGAACCGCATTGGCAGTAGTAACCGCAACCGGAATGGATACGGAAATGGGTAAAATTGCAAATCTTCTGGATAACGAAGAAGAAGGGCAAACTCCTCTCCAGAAAAAGCTGGCACAGTTAGGAAAATACCTTGCTATTGTTGCTCTTGCTGCCTGTGCCATTATCTTCGTTGTCGGATTGGCAAATGGCATCCCTGCTTTAGAAATCTTTATGACTGCGGTTTCACTTGCGGTTTCTGCAATACCTGAAGGTTTACCTGCCATCGTTACAATCGTTCTTTCCATTGGTGTACAGAGAATGGTAAATAAAAATGCCATTATCCGCAGACTTCCGGCAGTAGAAACACTTGGCAGTGCATCTGTCATCTGTTCCGATAAAACCGGAACTCTGACTCAGAACCGTATGACCTTAGTCAAAGCCTATGTTGACGGTTGGAGCAGCACAGAAGATATTGATTTTCAAAACTCCGATGAAGTTAAAAAACTTCTTAAACTAGCTACCCTGTGCTGTGACGGTTCGGTTGTTTTCCACGGAGCAGAAGAACAACATATCGGTGATCCTACGGAAACCGCTATTGTTCTGGCAACTCATAAAAACGGACTTCCCAAAGAAGCTCTGAACAAGGAATACCCTCGTCTAGGCGAAATACCTTTTGACTCTGACAGAAAGTTAATGACCACCATTCATAAAATAGA
Source organism: uncultured Lachnospiraceae bacterium (assembly GCA_964651555.1). Taxonomy (GTDB): domain Bacteria; phylum Bacillota; class Clostridia; order Lachnospirales; family Lachnospiraceae; genus UBA3766. Next base: position 9,688 of record CAZYVY010000050.1, read on the forward strand.
CGGTAAACTCATTGCTATAGTAAAAGGTGCCTTTGATGTTATGAGCTCCAAATGTATTGAAGGCGATTTAATTACAGCGAAAATTATCAACGAAGAAATGAGTTCCAATGCACTGCGAGTAATCGCTGTTGCCTGTAAGGAATTAGATAAGCTCCCAGAAAATATTACTCCAGAAGTGTTAGAAAACAATCTGACCTTCTTAGGCTTGGTTGGTATGATTGACCCTCCTCGTCCGGAAGCCAAGGTTGCAGTTGCTACATGCCGCAAATCAGGTATTAAGCCTGTTATGATTACCGGAGACCATGTAGTCACAGCTTCTGCTATTGCCAGAGAGTTAGGTATTCTTGAGACCTCTGACAAAGCCATCACAGGAGCAGAGCTAGATGTCCTTACAGACACTGAATTAGATAGTCAGATTGAACACATTGCTGTATATGCCCGTGTTTCTCCGGAAAATAAAATCCGTATCGTAAAGGCATGGCAACGCAAAGGTCAGGTGGTTGCCATGACCGGAGACGGTGTAAATGATGCCCCTGCCTTAAAGGCCGCAGACATTGGTTGTGCTATGGGTATTACCGGAACAGATGTTGCAAAGGGTGCAGCTGATATGACTCTGACTGATGATAATTTTGCAACTATCGTAGATGCTGTCCGCGAAGGCCGAGGTATCTATGCAAATATTAAAAAAGTAGTGGGATTTTTGCTAGGAACTAACATCGGTGAAGTGATTACCGTATTCGTGGCAATGCTCTTATGGCATAAGTCTCCATTGCTTTCCATGCAGCTTTTATGGATAAATTTAGTTACGGACAGTCTGCCTGCCATCGCCCTTGGAATGGAAGCTGTAGAAGATGATGTCATGGAACAGAAACCCAAGCCAAAAGATGAAGGCTTATTCGCTCATGGTTATGGTGTGAAAATTATTCTTCAGGGAATTATGTTCGGTACCTTATCTCTCATTGCTTTTTGGACCGGAGAACAAGCTACCGGACTTGAAGCAGGCGGACAAACATTGGCATTTATGGTACTGGCACTCTCCCAGGTTGTTCAGGCATTCAATATGCGTTCTGAACATTCTTTGTGGAAAACCGGAGTATTCAATAACCACAAATTGAATTGGGCAGCTTTGATTTCGACCGCTTTAGTATGCCTTGTTCTTTTCACACCATTGCGTAAAGTGTTTGGCTTAATTGCCTTGACAAAGAATCTTTATTTACAAGGAATTGGATTAATTTTAGTTCCTGTTATAGTTATGGAGATTATGAAATCCCTCACAAACAAAAAGTACTAAATCATAAAATGAATGCGGTGGTCCAAATCAAATGACCACCGCATTTTAGGAGTTGTTAATAATGAAAAAAGCACATAATAGTTATTTTTTACAATATCTTCCACTTTTCATTTGCCTCATATTCATGATATGTTTAATTGGGCTCAGTGAAGACATTTCTGTTCAGACTATTTTGGAATATACACCTGACAATTTAATTGTCGCTGCCTTTGTCCTAATTGCTTTATATGCTATAAAAAGCATAACCATTGTTTTTCCAATCATTATATTGGAAGTTGCAGTCGGTCATCTATTTCCACCATTAACCGCTATTATAATAAGCATGATTGGAATAATTGTCGGATATATAATTTGCTATTGGATAGGATATTTTTCCGGAGCTAATGTACTTAACAAACTACTCAACAAGTATCCTACCTTTGAACTTTTTATAAGAAAACAAAATGACCATTCTTCCTTTGTATGCTTTTTTCTAAGGACACTTTGCGTTCTCCCGGGCGATGTAGTAAGTATGTATTTAGGCGCTGTCAAAACTCCTTTTATTTACTACCTTCTTGCAAGTGCCTTGGGTTCTTTTCCAAGCACCGTTCTTGCGACACTATTTGGAGCCAGCATCACAGAACCGGAATCCCCTATGTTTTGGATTTCCATTGTACTAATGTGCATATACTCCGGAATTTCAATTCTTGTGTATAAAAGGAAGAAAGGCACTGTGTAAAAATATCACATAGTGGCTCCTGCAAATATTCCATAATTATACTACATCTTCAATTTTCTTTTCCAACGGCAATTCTAATTTACGGGGATCTTTCATGATTTTTTTAAATTCCCTCAAAGCCAAGGCATAATACAATCCATCACAAAATCGCTCATCGGCTACCAATGTAAAAGGCATGAGCTTTTGAATCTCCACTCTTCCTTTTTCTGCAACCGGCATATTTTTCTCTTTTCCCATTGCAAAAAAGAGACCATTGGTTCCGAATTCACAGGTATGATGGAACACCGGATTCACTCCCAAAGATTTCAGGTTTGTAATATAAAACGAGGTATGAAACGGACTAAATTCTATAATTGACTTCGGTAAAATATTGTGTCTATCCATCCATTTAAGTACTGCTGCTATCATATTCAAAAGCCAGACGGGCAACGACGTCAATACCCTTGCTAGTTTATCTGTATCATTTTCTTCTGTACGTAATACGGTTTCTTTTCGAATTGCATCCGTTATTTTCTCGGCTATTTCCACAATTGACTCAGTACCTTCAAATGCAAGTTTGATAGTAGTATCAGGGCTATCAATATGTAACTGCGGATGTATCGTAAAGCTAACCCAAATTTTAGGTCTTGCATAGAGTTTCCCATTCATCACAAATCGGTTTAAGCGAGGCTTTAAAGCCAACATACGTACAACTCCGGCTATAAAAATATGCATATACCCTATCTTGATTCCTTGTTCTGCCTTTTCTTTAATATATTTGTCCCATGCTGCACAGTTTATAGTATCTTCATACATATTCATGGAATCGTATCGCTTTTTCATTAAAAATCCTGTAATTAACTGCATTGAATCCACGTTTTTTATTCTTCGTCCATCCGGTCTATCTCTAAACATAACATTTTCTCCCTCGTATAATATTTCAACTAATGAATCAATGAAATTCTATGTCGAAGATTCTCAACAACAATATTCTTCCTTCCTTCTGCCCTCTCTCCATCTAATGTCCACGGCATATTGGGATCTGCGCTTATATCAATACGCCTGGCACTACGAAATTTCAGCATTCCACAATCGTATGTCTGATTCCTCAAAGCCGTCACGCACTCACGCACTTCTAAAATATTCTTTGGTGCCCGTATCAAAAGAATTTCGAATTTGCCATCTCCGAGATCCACCAAGCTGGAATCCAATGTTAATATACCACCTACACTGGTGGAATTGCAGATTGCACCAAATAAATAATCATCTTCTAACACTTCTTGTTCTATTTCCAGTTTAAGATGCACTTTTTTAATTTTAGAAATTTCCTGTATACCTTCCAACAGATACGCCATGTGTCCTAATGTGTTTTTTATACTCTGAGGTGTGGCATAGCTTGTTCTGGTAAAAACTCCAAAAGAGGCCACATAAGAAAAATATTTGTCTGCAAATTTTCCTATATCATATGCCTTAGGAACTCCATCCACAATCTGCCTTGCTGCATCCACAACATTTAAAGGTAATCCCAAAGAATTTGCAAAATCATTGGTTGACCCCGCCGGAATATATCCAATTGGAAGATTTATCCCTTTTTGCATCACACCACTTATTGTTTCATTTAATGTACCATCTCCACCACAACATACAATTAAATCAGCCTGACCACCAAGCTCTCTTACCGCTTTCGTAGCATCACCTTGCCTTGAAGTTACATATACATGAACATCATACTCAGCACGGTTAAAAATAGATATAATCTCCGTTAAATACTTAGATATCCTCTTTACACCAGCTACCGGATTTACAATTAGTAATAACTGTTTCATATTTTCTTACCTACCTTTTGTTTCCAATAATCATTCCCAAATGCTACCCATTCAGCCAAAACACAAATGGGTATTGCCACAAAAATATCTACCACAGAATGTTGCTTCACAAATGCTACGGAAATACACACAAGAACACAAAACATCGTAATAAATACTTTACACCTTTTAGAAGCCAATGGTTCCTTTATCCATGTAGAAGCAATTCCTATAGAGTATGCCACATGTAGGGAGGGACAAACATTCGTGCTAGTATCAATCGCATATAAGCATCTCATAATATCAGTGAACAGGTTATCCCTTTCAAAAACAGTCGGACGCAAATCCTGTCGATTGGGGAAAATTATATAGATTGCCATTGCCGTAATCTGCGTAACAATAATAAATTTCATCAGTTTCTTAAAAAAATCCGGATGATACAATGCGAAATAAATCAGAGAAGCAATAATTAGCACATACCACCCTACATAAGGAATTGCAAAGTATTCGCAAAACGGAATTATATCATCCAATCTGCAATGAACAGGAAAACACCGTTCCCTTGAAATAAAATTTTCTGTCAAAAAATATAATATAAAATATCCTACCCAACCCAGCAAATACAAGAGATGGTTAAATTCCGGTTCACAAATTTTAGAAAAGCGAAATTTCCGATAATCTACCATCGGCTTTTGATGTTTTTTCTTAACAATTTCCGGCACTCTATCGTTTTCCTTATTTGTCAGATAATATTTCTTAGGAATATTCCTATAGGGTACTACTTTATGCTCCGGCAACGCTCTTGCAATATCCGTAATCCGCTCTGACATACAAACTGAAATTCGCTTTTTCTCCTCTTCAATTGGTTTCTGACTGTCAAACCTTATACCTTTTCCTATGTACATTTTTTTCAGATACGGTGCAATATAAAGTGGCACAAAGGTAAGCTCTATACCTGTTTTTTTATAATATAACATCGCCACATCCACATAATTTTCCTGGAATTGATAAAGGATATTATTACATTTCTCATCTTTTTCCGGAAAAATCAAAATATTTGCTCCATCCTTCAGCATTTGAATCGTCTTTTTAAAGGTTGTCATAATTCGCATATCACGATAAACAGGAATCGTGCGAGCATGATTAAAAATGTAGTCTGCCAATGGAGCGATGATGTATGACAACACTTTATAAAATGGATGAGTCCAGCCTGGTTTCTGTGACCAGAAATCTTGAAATGCATATTCAGGAACCTCCTTGCGATTCATCATCTGTCCTGCACACCATGTATAGCAATTCTTAGGCAAAAAAAGTTCACCTGCAATAGGACCATTCATTTGACAATGATTGCTAACAATAACCGCATTTTCCTTTGGTAAATTTTCTAATCCGACTACTTCCATTCTCCCATAGAAAACTCTCACAAGACCTTTAATTATTCGAAACAACCAAGTGCTTTTTTTCTTCATGTTCAGACTCCTTTCTATGTTTCAATTAAATATTTTCAACAAAGTAAAAGCGAAATTCATCTGACATTGCAAATAAACTTCGCTTAAAAAGTTCCTTATAATTTAAAAATGCTTTTGCAAAATGCATGATTCTTTTTTTGCATCCATTCAATTTTCTCCTTATTGCATGCCTATATCATTACCTATAGGTTATATCATTTTATATATTTTTTCTTTGGACACAAATCGACATTTGTCCCAAAATGTAACACTTATAAAAAACGGGTAAATTTAGGACAAAGCCGCTTTTCGGTCTAATGAAACTTTACATATGCTCATATATAATTACTAATATATCCTGCAATTTTTTCAGAAAGGTCCGGTTATATGATAAATTTGTTTAGTCAAAAGTGGTTTCGTCAAATATTTCGCAGACGAGCATTAATCATTTTTATGCTTCTACTCCAAGTGTGTTGTCTTGCCTATCTAATTTTAAACGGAAGCCTGTTTTCGCAACACTTTGGCATGTTACTCACTATACTCAGCTTTTTTGTTGCATTATACATTATATCAAAAAGAGAAAAAGGAGCGTTCAAGCTGACATGGGTATTCCTAATATTGGTGTTTCCTCTTTTTGGCGGACTCATGTATCTGCTTTTCAATTTTCAGACATCAACTAAACGTTTTTCAAAACGAATATCGCTTATTAAAGAACGAACCAATAACTACTTTTTTCTTCCCGGTGATAACTTCGCGGATGCAAAGCAACAGCTACCTATGCATATTCCGCAAATCCGATATTTGCAGGAATACGCCGGTTTTCCGGTTTATACAAATTCATCAACACGCTATCTCACTCCCGGTGAAAAAAAGTTCGAAGTTTTAAAAGAAGAATTAAAAAAGGCGGAAAAATACATTTTCTTAGAATATTTTATTATTCAGGAAGGTATTATGTGGGATGAAATACTTGAGATTTTAATTAGAAAAGTACAACAAGGGGTACAGGTCCGTATCATCTATGATGATATGGGATGTTTTCTTGTTTTGCCTAAGAATTTTAAAGAAAAATTAAAACATTATGGAATAGAGTGTGCAATATTTAATTCTTTCAAACCATTCCTGACGGTTAAGCAGAATAATCGTGATCATCGTAAAATAGCCGTAATTGACGGCAAAGTTGCTTTTACCGGTGGCATCAATCTTGCAGACGAATACATTAATGCGGTTGTAAAATTTGGACATTGGAAAGATTCAGCCATTATGATAAAGGGAACAGCCGCATGGAGTTTTACAGTAATGTTTCTCCAAATGTGGGAACTCTGTATGAATATAAAAGAAGATTATTCTGATTATTATCCTTGGAAAAAACAGAAATGTGATATACAAAGCGACGGCTACATACAACCTTATGCGGACAGCCCTATGGACTCAGAAAATGTAGTAGAACATGTATATCTCCAGATTATCAATAATGCAAAAAACTATGTCTATATATATACACCTTACTTAATTGTTGATGACAGTATGATATCAGCACTTACTTTAGCAGCCAAAAGCGGCGTGGATGTCCGTATTATTACACCGCATAAATGGGATAAATGGGTTATACACATGACTACCCGTTCCTACTATCGTGAGTTAATTAAATCCGGCATAAAAATATATGAATATACTAAAGGCTTCCTTCACGCAAAAGCATTTGTATCGGATGATATGACTGCTACCGTCGGCACTACAAATCTTGATTTCAGAAGCCTTTATTTACACTTTGAATGTGGTGCATGGCTTTACAATACCGCCGCTGTCATGGAGCTCAAACATGACTTTTTAAATACTCAGACAGAATGTCAGCTTATTACCTTAAAAGATTGCACACCTAACATCTTCATGCGACTATTTCAAGATGTGCTACGCTTATTTGCACCACTTATGTAGGACATCCTTGTCCCCAAAAAACTATTATCAAAAAACAAAACAATTACCTTATAACCCCAACTATGTTTACTCCTCTATATGCTCACACCCCTGAGCAATGATTGTCCGCACGTGGTCGTCTGCCAGGGAATAGAAAATAGACTTGCCTTCTCTGCGGCTTT
>CAZYVY010000051.1:0-16608 GCA_964651555.1 uncultured Lachnospiraceae bacterium
TCATTGCTGGAGATGCGATACTCCGCTTATCTATTACGCACGCGAATCTTGGTTTATCAAGATGACCGCCGTAAAAGAGGATTTAATCCGTAACAACAACACCATTAACTGGATTCCTGAGTCTATCGGTAAGGGACGTTTCGGCGACTGGTTGGAAAATATCCAGGATTGGGGTATTTCCCGTAACCGTTACTGGGGTACACCGCTTAACATTTGGGAATGTAGCGAATGCGGACATATGCATTCCATCGGAAGTCGCGCTGAATTACAGGAATTAAGCGACAATTATCCCGAGGGCGGTGTAGAATTACACAGACCCTTCATTGATGAAGTTACCTTCCCTTGTGAGAAGTGTGGCGGCACCATGAAGCGTGTTTCTGAAGTAATTGACTGTTGGTTTGACTCAGGTGCAATGCCTTTTGCACAGCATCACTATCCTTTTGAGAACAAGGATAAGTTCGAGGCACAGTTCCCTGCACAGTTTATTTCAGAGGCTGTTGACCAGACCAGAGGTTGGTTCTACTCACTTTTAGCAGAATCTACACTTTTATTTAATAAGGCTCCATACGAAAACGTAATCGTATTAGGCCATGTACAGGATGAAAACGGACAGAAGATGAGTAAGTCCAAGGGCAACGCGGTAGATCCCTTCGACGCATTGGAGACCTACGGCGCAGATGCAATCCGTTGGTACTTCTACATTAACTCTGCTCCGTGGTTACCTAACCGTTTCCACGGCAAGGCAGTGCAGGAAGGCCAGCGTAAGTTCATGGGTACACTTTGGAATACCTATGCATTCTTCGTTCTGTATGCCAACATTGACAATTTTGATGCAACCAAATATACATTGGAATACGATAAGTTACCGGTTATGGACAAATGGCTCCTTTCCAAGATGAATTCCGTAATCAAGGAAGTGGATGATGACTTGGCTAATTACCGCATTCCCGAAGCTGCAAGAGCACTTCAGGAGTTCGTGGATGAAATGAGTAACTGGTACGTACGTCGCGGTCGTGAGCGTTTCTGGGCAAAGGGTATGGAGCAGGATAAAATCAATGCATACATGACACTTTATACAGCCCTTGTAACCATCTCTAAGGTTGCAGCGCCTATGATTCCTTTTATGACAGAGCAGATTTATCGCAATTTGGTTTGCACCATTGATGCAAACGCACCGGAAAGCGTTCACTTATGTGACTTCCCGGTGGCGGATGAATCCATGATTGATAAAAAGCTGGAAGAGGATATGGAAGCAGTCTTAAAGACCGTAGTTTTAGGTCGTGCCTGCAGAAATACCGCAAACATTAAGAACCGCCAGCCTATCGCAACCATGTTTGTCAAAGCTCCTTTTGCTTTGGATGAATTTTATCAGGAAATCATCGAAGATGAATTAAATGTGAAAAAGGTTGTCTTTACCGATGAGGTAAGAGATTTTACCACCTATACTTTTAAGCCTCAGCTTCGTACCGTAGGACCTAAGTACGGTAAGCAGTTAGGCGGTATCCAGAAGTACCTCGGCAGTGTTGACGGCAATGATGCTATGGATATTTTAAAAGAAAAGGGTGCATTAACCTTTGATGTGGACGGAACCGAAGTATCTCTTGCAGAAGAAGATCTTCTTATTGATATGAAGCAGAAGGAAGGGTATGTGACAGAAGCGGACAATACAGTAACCGTAATTCTTGATACCAACCTGACGGAAGAATTAATCGAAGAAGGCTTTATGTATGAGGTAATCAGCAAGGTTCAGACCATGCGTAAGGATTCCGGCTTTGAGGTTATGGACCACATTAAGGTCTACATTAGCGGAAATGACAGAGTAGCTGACGTTGTGAAGAAGAACGAAAATGCAATCTCTGTAAAAGTACTGGCAGACGAAATCGTTTACGGTGCTGACTGTGAAGGCGCTAAAGAATGGAATGTCAACGGGGAAGACGTAACTATCGGCGTACAGAAACAGTAAAATATAAAGTATATAGTTGTTCAGAGTGCATTTAAACAAATCTGCTTGATTCTGAACAAATTCAAGTAATGTTTTGGGGAAAACATTTTAAGGATGTGCAAGCACATTCTTATTCACAACTATATGGAGGAAAGAAAATGGCAGCAGCAAAAAAAGCAACACCTGCAAAGAAAGAAACAAAAGCAGCAAACGCAGTGTTCAAATTCGATAAAGAATTGTTCAAGCGCAGCGTTTTATACAATGTAAAAACATTGTATCGTAAGAACATGGATGAAGCATCTGAACAGCAGATTTTTCAGGCTGTATCTTATGCAATTAAGGATCAGATTGTTGACAACTGGTTGAAAACCCAGGAAGCATACGAAAAAGAAGATCCCAAGACAGTTTACTATTTATCAATGGAATTCTTAATGGGACGTGCCCTTGGTAACAACATGATTAACCTTATGGCATACAAGGACGCCAAGGATGCTTTGGAAGAGCTTGGTGTAGACATTAATCGAGTAGAAGATCAGGAACCCGATGCGGCTCTTGGTAACGGTGGTTTGGGTCGTTTGGCAGCATGTTTCCTTGATTCCCTTGCAACATTGGGATATTCTGCATACGGATGCGGTATCCGTTACCGTTACGGTATGTTTAAGCAGGAAATCAGAGACGGTTATCAGGTTGAGGTTCCCGATAACTGGTTGGCTGACGGAAATCCTTTTGAATTACGTCGTCCCGAATACACCAAGGAAGTTCGTTTCGGCGGATATGTAAATGTAAGAGTAGATGAAAACGGCAGAAACAACTACTATCAGGAAGGATATCAGGCTGTAAAAGCTGTTCCTTATGACCTTCCCATCGTAGGTTACGGTAACGGTATCGTAAATACCCTTCGTATCTGGGATGCTCAGCCTATCGACTGCTTCAGACTTGACTCTTTTGATAAGGGTGATTACCAGAAGGCTGTTGAGCAGGAAAACCTTGCAAGAAACATCGTTGAAGTACTTTACCCCAACGACAATCACTATGCAGGTAAGGAATTAAGATTAAAACAGCAGTATTTCTTCATTTCTGCATCTGTCCAGGAAGCAGTTGCCAAGTATATGAGAAATCATGATGATATTAAGAAGTTACACGAAAAAGTAACTTTCCAGTTAAACGATACTCATCCTACCGTAGCAATCGCTGAGTTAATGCGTATCCTTATGGACGAGTATTATCTTACATGGGACGAAGCATGGTATGTAACAACTAATACCTGTGCATATACAAACCACACAATCATGTCAGAAGCTTTGGAGAAGTGGCCTATTGAGTTATTCAGCCGTCTTCTTCCCAGAATTTACCAGATTGTGGAAGAAATTAACCGCAGATTTATCTGTGAAATTGAAGCAAAGTATCCCGGAAATCAGGATAAAATCCGTAAAATGGCTATCGTTTACGATGGACAGGTTAAAATGGCTCATCTTGCAATCGTTGCAGGTTACTCTGTAAATGGTGTAGCAAGACTCCATACCGAAATCTTAAAGAATCAGGAATTAAGAGACTTCTATGAGATGATGCCGGAGAAGTTCAACAACAAGACCAACGGTATCACCCAGAGAAGATTCCTCCTTCACGGAAATCCTCTTCTTGCAGATTGGGTAACTGACCACATCGGTAATGAATGGATTACGGATCTTCCCAAGATGGAAGGCCTTAAGGTTTATGCCAAGGATAAAAAGGCTCAGGCTGAGTTTATGAACATCAAGTATCAGAACAAGGTCCGCCTTGCAAAATATATTTTAGAGCACAACGGTATTGAAGTAGATCCCCGCTCTATCTTCGACGTACAGGTTAAGAGATTACATGAGTACAAGAGACAGTTACTCAACATCCTTCATGTAATGTACCTTTACAACGAAATAAAAGAACATCCCGATATGGAATTCTATCCCAGAACGTTCATCTTCGGTGCTAAGGCAGCAGCAGGATACCGTAATGCAAAGCTTACAATCAAGTTAATCAATGCAGTTGCTGATGTAATCAACAATGATGCATCTATCAACGGCAAGATTAAGGTTGTATTTATTGAAAACTATCGTGTATCCAACGCTGAGTGGATTTTTGCGGCAGCAGATGTTTCTGAACAGATTTCTACTGCATCAAAAGAAGCTTCCGGTACAGGTAACATGAAGTTTATGTTAAACGGTGCCCTTACCTTAGGTACTATGGACGGTGCTAACGTGGAAATCGTAGAAGAAGTTGGTGAAGAACATGCATTTATCTTCGGCCTTTCTTCAGATGAGGTTATTAACTACGAAAATAACGGTGGCTACAATCCTATGGAAATCTTTAACAATGATCAGGATGTACGTAAGGTATTAATGCAGTTAATCAACGGAACCTATTCACAGGATGATCCTGAAAGATTCCGTCACCTTTACAACTCACTTCTGAATACTGAAAGTACTTCAAAGGCTGATACATACTTTATTTTAAAAGACTTCAAGTCATATGCAGCAGCCCAGAAGAAGGTGGAAGAAGCATACCAGGATGAAGCACGTTGGGCAGAAAGTGCTATCTTAAACGTAGCTTGCTCAGGTAAGTTTACTTCTGACAGAACTATCCAGCAGTATGTAGATGAAATCTGGAAGCTTGATAAGGTTGTACTTAAAAAATAATTAAAAAATACGGTGCTCCGGCACATTAACAATTTCGCTATGGGCACGCTCTCGCTACATGTCGCACACAACGGAACTAATGGTGCAAAAAACGCACCATAAGTACCGGTGGCGCCATAGTACCCATGCGCGAAAAATGTTAATGTGCCGGAGCACTTTAGTGTTTGATAAAGTAATTTGAGTATGAATCAAAATTTTCAGCTTACAGGTGTGTGTTCGATGTAAAATAATGCTGTTCAGTTATTTTATATTCCATGCAGAACCCACTTTCGCTCGATTGAATACGTAACAGTACTAAATTCGCAAGGATACATCCTTGCTCATTAAGTGCTGACGCATTCAAACGGTTCTTTATGGAATATGAAAAAACTTTCACAGCGTATAATGCAATCAATATACAAACCTGTGAGTTGGAGAAATAATAATAAACAGGAGGCAGGTTATGATTCAGTTAAGCAACAGTGGTGCATATCTTATTAACGGTACTGAGTTGGTATACGATAATGCCGATGCAGCAGCAATTATTGCACAGAAAACCGGTAAGAATGTAACCGAAGCAGAAGCAAGAAAAGAAACTATCGCTTATGGAATTTTAGAAAGCCATAATACTTCAGGTAATATGGATAAGTTAAAAATTAAATTTGATAAGCTTACATCCCACGATATTACTTTTGTAGGGATTATTCAGACAGCAAGAGCGTCAGGATTGGAAAAGTTCCCGATTCCTTATGTACTTACTAACTGTCATAACTCACTTTGCGCGGTAGGCGGTACCATTAATGAAGATGACCACATGTTTGGTCTTTCCTGCGCGAAAAAGTATGGTGGAGTATATGTACCCCCTCATCAGGCGGTTATTCATCAGTTTGCCCGTGAAATGATGGCAGGCAGCGGCAAGATGATTCTTGGTTCCGACTCTCATACACGTTACGGTGCTTTGGGTACCATGGCGATGGGTGAAGGCGGTCCCGAGCTTGTAAAACAGCTTTTAAATCAGACATATGATATTAATATGCCCGGTGTTGTAGCTGTTTATATGACAGGTGCTCCTTCAAAGGGTGTTGGTCCTCAGGACGTTGCATTGGCAATTATCGGTGCTGTATTTAGCAATGGTTATGTTAAGAATAAAGTAATGGAATTTGTGGGTCCCGGTGTGGCATCATTAACACCTGATTTCCGTATCGGTATTGACGTAATGACTACTGAAACCACCTGTCTTTCCTCTATTTGGCAGACCGATGCTCAGGTGGAAGAGTTCTATGAGATTCATGGACGTAAGGAAGAATACAAGGAACTTAATCCCGGTGCAGTGGCATATTATGACGGTGTAATTACCGTTGATTTGTCTGCAATCAAGCCTATGATTGCTATGCCTTTCCATCCCAGCAACACTTACACCATCGATGAGTTAAATGCTAACCTTATGGACATTTTAGATGATGTTGAGAAGCGTGCGGCAGTAAGCCTTGACGGTGCTGTGGATTACACCTTAAAAGATAAGGTGCGTAACGGAAAGCTTTATGTAGATCAGGGTATTATCGCAGGTTGTGCCGGTGGCGGATTCGAGAATATCTGCGCAGCTGCGGACATTTTAAAAGGCAAGTTTATCGGTTCCGACGAATTTACCTTGAGCGTATATCCCGCATCTATGCCTGTATATATGGAATTGGTGAAAAACGGTTGTGCAGCAACCATTATGCAGTCCGGTGCCATTATGAAGACTGCATTCTGCGGTCCCTGCTTCGGTGCCGGAGATACACCTGCAAACAATGCACTCAGTATCAGACATTCAACACGTAACTTCCCGAACCGTGAAGGTTCTAAGCTTCAGAACGGCCAGATTTCATCTGTTGCCCTTATGGATGCACGTTCTATCGCTGCAACAGCGGCTAACAAGGGTATCCTTACTTCTGCAGCTGAATATGATGGTGAATTAAGCAAGTATAAATATTACTTTGACAAGAGCATTTATGAGAATCGTGTATATGATTCCAAGGGTGTTGCTGACCCGTCAGTGGACATTAAGTTTGGTCCTAATATCAAAGACTGGCCTGCAATGTGTGCATTAACAGATGACTTGCTTCTTAAGGTAGTATCAGAAATTCATGATCCTGTAACTACAACTGATGAGTTGATTCCTTCCGGGGAGACTTCATCCTTCCGTTCCAATCCTTTAGGCTTGGCAGAATTTACACTTTCACGTAAAGACCCTGCATATGTAGGCAGAGCAAAGGAAGTACAAAAGGCTGAGAAGGCAAGAGAAGACGGCAAGTGCCCTGTAGAAGAAGTGGCTGAATTAAAAGCAGTATATGATACCATCGAAGCAAACTTCCCCGGCGCGGAGAAGAAGAATATCGGTATCGGTAGTACAATCTTTGCAGTAAAACCCGGCGACGGTTCTGCCCGTGAGCAGGCAGCAAGCTGTCAGAAGGTACTCGGCGGTTGGGCAAACATTGCAAACGAATATGCAACCAAGAGATACCGTTCTAATTTAATTAACTGGGGTATGCTTCCCTTCTTAATTCCTGAAGGTGAGCTTCCTTTTAAGAATTTAGACTACATTTATGTACCCGGAATCCGCAAGGCAATTGAAGATAAGACCGAGATTATCAAGGCTTACACCATTGCTGACGGTAAGACCACAGAATTTGAACTTAAAGTTGGCGAATTAACCAACGAAGAGCGCGAAATCATTCTGAAGGGTTGCTTGATTAACTACAACAGAATTTAAGATGATACAATGTGCAATATGTCAAATGATATATTGCACATTTTTTATTGAAGAACAAGAGCGGAAGCGTCTGTGAGAATATATATAAAATTATTCGTTCAGTCCTCTATCAGTAATTAGTATTCTTCGTTAAAAACCCTACACTTACGTAAAAATACACTACGCGTACCTAAATCCTATTGAAAAATATTTATAAATATTATACGTAAGGAGTGGACAATTGTGTCGTAAAAGGTAAAAGGAGGAAGAATAACGATGAAAAAAAGGAAACTATTTACGCTGGGACTGACGGTTTTTATGACAGTCTCTGTTCTGTGCAGTAATGTTGCGCAGGCATCAGGCATGGGAAGTATGCCGGAGGTGACGTCTGAAAGCTATGTTGCACAGGATACATCCGTTGAAACAGTAAGTGAATCCGGCAGTGAGGAAACCTGTGAGCTGGTTGTGGAGGAGGATTCTGCAACGGCAGAGGCTTCTGACGAGGCGGAAGAAGTAACGGATGGGGAATCACCATCGGAAGAGATGGTAGACGCAACGGACGCGGAAATGTTGTCGGAAGAGGCGGAAGAAGCTTCAGAGGTTGTATCAGAGATACCGGAGGAGCCTTCTTTGGAGGAAGATAACAATTCATCAGAAGAGGTTTTAGAAGAAAGCAGTGAAACATCATCCAATTCTGAAGAAGAAAGTGTTGAAATATCTTCTGACGTTACGGAAGAAGGCAGCGAAGAGCTCGCCGAAGATGTAACAGAGAATTCTGAAGAAATTGCATCAGAGGACGAAGAAGAAATCGTTTTGGAGGATGCAGAAGAAAATGAGTATTCAGAAATTGCAACTGAGGAGGAAAGTACGGAACAAAATGAAAGCGTAGAAGTACAAGACAGCAGTGAGGAAATTAGTGAAATATCTACAGAGGAGATTGTATCGGAAGAAATTATAGCGGAAACTAGCGAAGATGACTTAGTCGAAGTGTTTGTGATGCCCACAGAATCTGTATGGACTTCTGAGAATTTCGAAGTAAAACACAGTATCATAAATTATTGGGAAGGCGGCTATCAGGGTGAAGTAGTAATTACCAACATCGGTGATACCACCATAGAAGACTGGAACCTTATGTTTGAGATGGATACGGATATTTATCAAATCTGGAATGCATCTATTGACTCCGATGAAAATGGTTTGTATATTATAAAAAACGACAATTGGAATGCAAATATCAGTGCAGGACAGAGCAGAAGCTTTGGTTATCTTGCATCTTATGAAAACGCGTTTACATTACCGGAAAACTATGGTATCAGTGGTTCCGAAAAGGAACTGGCAGGGGACAGTTATGAAATTACTTATGAAGTAACCGACATGTGGGAAGACGGGTATGTAGGTAATATCACCATAACCAATCTGTCAGATAAGGAGCTTCGTAACTGGAAGTTATCT
This sequence comes from uncultured Lachnospiraceae bacterium, assembly GCA_964651555.1. Classification (GTDB taxonomy): domain Bacteria; phylum Bacillota; class Clostridia; order Lachnospirales; family Lachnospiraceae; genus UBA3766. The sequence continues at coordinate 8,774 of CAZYVY010000051.1, forward strand.
TTTGATTTAGATGATGAAATTTGTGATATATGGAACGCTACCATCCATTCTAATGAGAATGGGCAGTATGTGTTACATCATGCAGAGCATAATGCAGTGATTGGTGCAGGAGGTTCTGTGACCATAGGATTCCGTGTGCAGGACAATGAACTGCAGATGTATCCTGAGAACTATGCAGTAAAGGTGATTGTACAGAGCACCATGCGTAGTGATTTGAGAGATGATGTAATCGGTGTGGCATATTTTGAGGAATTAAAAGCAGAAGATTACAGAATTGAAGATGATGGAATTCAGTATGTTGCAAATCAGTTAAATCTAGTAGGAAAGGATGGCGTTACTTTTGACCAGATAGCAGATTTAGGAACAGAGTATGAATTCGAAATAGTAGGATATATTGAGTTTACCAATGATTATCAGGTTAAGTTTGTAAATGATAAAACATATGAAGAACTGAATGAACTGATGGCAGAGCTTGGGCAGAATGAGTTAATATTGGAGGCTGAGTTAAATTTAGTTAGTACAATAGAATCAAATTATGAAAAAACGGATACGACTGTTTTGCCTAATGATAGGAGTTGGGCATCAAAATGGGACGGAGAAATCGGAGATATAAACTGGGGAGTTGAAGCAATTAATGCTTTGGGAGCGTGGCAGTATGAAGAGTATATGACTACAGTAAAGATGGGTATATACGACAACATGTTTGATGAAAGTCAGGATGATTTAAAGTTTGCTAAGGTGTGGAATAATTGGACACCTGAACAGGCGGGAACAGACTGGAGTGATCATGGAACTCATGTTGCAGGAACAATGGCAGCAGAATATAACAATGGATTTGGAATAGCAGGAATTGCAATAAAAAAAGAATTATATGCATATGCACTTAGTCCCAAAGTAGATGAAATTTCAGGACAAATTAAAACAACCACTATGGATTATAAATATGCATTTGCATTGTTGATCGGACACGGAGCGAGAGTTGTAAACATGAGTGTTACGACTGGTAAGGCGGCATGTGTTGCCGCATCAAATAATATCGAAAAAGCAAGAAATTATATAGATAGAAATGCAAATGTGATGGATTCGTTTCTGCAAAGATTAGTTAATCGCGGATATGATTTTGTGATTGTAGTAGCGGCTGGAAATGAAAATAATAAATGGTATATAAAAGATATATTTTCAGATTATGGATATATAAAGTATGATGGAAAATATCCAGAAGAAGATGGAGCAATTTGTGGAAATGTTCAGGCTCAATATAGCAATTTTTTGGCTAGAATGACGCAAATAAAAGATCGAGTAATTGTTGTAGGCGCATATGGAATGGAAGGAGATTCTTTTAAGTATGCAGATTTTTCATGTGTAGGTGATAGAGTTGATATTGTAGCACCGGGAGTGAATATATGTAGTTCAGTGTCAAATGATTTATTTGCGAGTGGGTGGCAAGGAACATCTATGGCAACTCCTCATGTAAGTGGTGTTGCGGGCTTGGCATATTCTGTAAATCCGTCATTGTCAGGGATGCAAGTAAAGGAATTAATTGTAAAGTATCATAATAATATTGCAGTAACGGACCAAAATAAAAAAGTGTTTTACAGTGTTGATGCCCAAAGAGTTGTGGAAGAAGCATTAAAATTAAGTGGTAACACACCGGTTATAGGAGAAAGTACAGCATTTATTTTGGGACGAGTTGTTTCTGTAGGAAAAGAGCCATTAAGCGGAATTGATGTAACTGCGAATAGATATTCTACTAGTGACGAAAATATAAGAGAAATAGAGGACTGTCAGTATACCACAACAACTGATGAGAACGGAGAGTTTTCACTTGCCGTTACTCCAGGAACATACAGAATATTGCTGTATAATATAAATCATAAACCTTTAATTATAGAAGAGGTAACTGTGGATACAAATGAGGTTAAATATTTAGAGGAAATAATGTATGTAAATAATTCTTTTTGGGGAGATGTAGTTGTTGAAGGAGAAGTTATAAATGCAGTAGATGGTCTTCCTGTTGCTAGTGTTGACATAGGTATTCGCGCCGGTTGGAATAATTATTTAGGTGAAATAATAGAGAATAGAGAAAAAACGGATATAAATGGAGTATATAGTATTAATTTAAAAACGGGATATTATACGCTCGAATTCAGTAAGGAAGGATACATCACTGCTTATCTAAATATTATAGCTTACCAAGACGTGCCAATATCAAAGGCAGTAATTTGTCCTCAATTAGCAGACAATGAAATGCGTGTAGTATTAACATGGGGAGATAAACCCTACGACTTAGATTCATATTTAATGTTAAAAGATCATTCCAATAATAGTTTATTGATATATTATGGAAATAAAACATATTTTGATAAATACAATCAAAAATATTATAAGTTGGATGTTGATGATACATTTCAATATGGACCCGAAACAATTACATTTTATGTAGATAATCAAGAGATTTCGGAATATCGATATTATGTACATAATTACTCTGGTGGAATAAATGGGGACGAATTATCTTATTCAGGAGCAAAAGTTACAGTATATTATGGAACTCATACTCCCCAAGTTTATAATGTGCCGATTAATCAAATGGGATATATTTGGAATGTATTTAGTATTATTGACGGAAATATATTAGTGGAGAATACTATATCAAAATAATTGTACGGAAGGAGTGACTAATACTCATGAGGAAAAGAAATGTAATTAATATTTCTATTGTAATAATAATATTAATTGTAATTATTCTATTTTGGGGTTTCGGAAGATATAAAACCATATCCGAAATGCAAGAACCGACCATCTTATTCGTACGAACTGCACGCGAATGGCAGTCAGAAGGTGAATATCGGATAAAAGCCTTGGATAATCAGGGAAATATATATTATCTGTATACCAACAGGTCTTTAGAAATAGTGTTAAATGAGGGCCTATTAACCGAAGAACACATTGTAAGTAAAATTCCGGCGGATGAAATAGAAAAATATTATAATAGGATCCGTAAAATGGTAATTAAAAAGGCATATGATTCAATAGGAGGGGATTATATACCGGAAGCAACAGATTATTATTATTATGGAGTTCGATACAATGGTGTAGGTATTGATTTGGTTGAAATATATAATTCATACGGAAATATAAACGAAAGTAAGCATGCAGAAGAGGTACTTGAATGGATATATACTTGGCAATGGTTGGATGATAGAGAGTAACATTTATGAACAGTTAATTAAAAGGGCAGGCACGCATATGAAAAAGAAATTTTATAAAGTAATTATGCTTGCAATGTTATATGCATTGCTTGCAACCGCATGCAACACTCCATACGATAAAATTAATGAGGAAGATGAGAAAACCATTCTATTTTTTTCTACTGCAACACTTTATCAGAAGACAATTTTGACTGTAGTTGACAATCAGGGAAATATATACATAACGGAAGCGACAGAAACAGTCGAGTCAATGATTGAAAGCGGAGACTTTTTTGATGTCAACATTGAACAACAGATTTCAGCAGCAGAAGTAATTAGTAATTATAACAAACTTTGTAAAATTGACGAAAAGTTATATTTTTATGGAAAAGATGAACCTCATACAGAATTAGAACCAATGATATACTATTATGGAGTAAGATATATTAATGGAGAAATGGAAATTTTAAATATTGGTGGCTGTGAGAATTATACAGAGAATCAATATGCGGAGGAAATTGTTTCATGGATGGAAGAATGGGATTAAGAATCGGTACTAAATAGTGATTTAAAGAGAGGCAGGCAACGTGTAGTAGCAGACTACGATTGACATGTATTATAGGATTTATAATATGTGTTGTCTGTCTCTTAAAAGAAGACACCAAATTAAGAGGAAGCATATGAAATCCCCAAAGATTATAATTGAAAATACAATTACGGCATATTAAAAGAGGAAGGAATATTATAATGAAGAGAAAAATGGCGAAAATAGTTACAGTACTAGTATTATATGCATTTGCTATAATATCATTAGTTGCATGCAACAATCCATACGATAAGATTACTGAGGAAGATGAAAAAGTTATCTTGTTTGTTATAGAAGAGTATTATCATGATAGCGATTTTCTCTATACCCGAGCCATTGATAATCATGGAACAATATATGGTGCTTTTCCGGAAAGATCGTTTTGTTCCGGGATAGAGAGTGGAGAGATATTTGAAGGAGAAGTTATCCAAACCGATGATACGGTGCTTACATATTATAACATGTTAAGGGAAATAGATGTGGAAGCGGATGATATACAACTTGATCCTGCTAATTTTCCGGAAGCACCCTCTATACATTACTATGGCATTTTGTATAGAGAAGAAGGAATGGAAATGGTAGAGTTGTATTATTATGGCGGTGGTCACACTATTTTAGATGATGAAAATGTGGAATCGATTGTTTCATGGATGGAAGAATGGGATTAAGAATCGGTACTAAATAGTGATTTAAAGAGAGGCAGGCAACGTGTAGTAGCAGACTACGATTGACATGTATTATAGGATTTATAATATGTGTTGTCTGTCTCTTAAAAGAAGACACCAAATTAAGAGGAAGCATATGAAATCCCAAAAGGATATAAACCATCTCCGAAATGCAACAACCAACTATTTTATTCGTGCAAACCATGCACAAATAAGGGCATTTTTTATTTCGTGCCAAAATATTATTTATTCATAAAAACCTATTTTCATTTACAAAAAAAAGTGATATATTGATAATACATTAATATCTAAACGAAACAGAGAAGCTGATGTGTTCAAGGGGATACATACTATTAGACATGGATGCGACTTTGTTAAGTCGATAATCCGCTTCGGGTGGAGGTCAATTTTTTAAGAGGCCGATGGAGCGGTGTCACTTTCAACTGTTGAGGTTTCTGTTGTAACCAATAACAAAGAAAGTGACATTTCTGTGAATTCTGTAGCAGGAACAACAATAGGGCGAAGTCGACATGGTGACGGACGTTTCTTAGAGGCTTGGGGTTCATTCGAAGTAGGAGTAAACGGCTAAAGATTAAATGGATGTTACAGGGAGGATTTATTCAGGAATGTGACATCTGCCGGACGCATATATTATAGTGTTGACGGAACGAGGTTTGCTTTAGAGCAACCGGTGAAAGTTAACTGATAATATGTGAATTCGGAAAGAAGGAAAAAAATTGAAAAAGTTGGAAAAGGAAGCGGTATTGAGAGAACGTTGGATTCTAATCAGTGCAGTTTCCTTTTTCATTTTTATTATGCCTTATATTGTGCATTTATTTGTAAACGGAATCCAACCGGCAGGTGAGGAAAGCCTTCATCAAAGCAATCAGACGATACAGGTCCGGGTGGGTGAGCAGACGGAGGAAGTTTTTTTGGAAACATATCTGTTGGGAGCCCTGGCCCGGTATGCCGGTTCTGATTATGAGGACGAGGCATTAAAAGCAATTGCTGTTGTGTTGAGAAGCAATGCCGTCTGCACCATATTGGAAGATGGTGCAGTAACGCGAAACAGTTTTTATACTTATGAAGAAATGGAAAATCTCTGGGGAATGGATTATGAAGTCAATTTGCAACGTTTTAAAAGTGCGGTTGAATCCACCCGGGGGATTGTTGTTTTTTATAAGGGAGAAATTGTCCGGATTCCCTTCCATAAAATTAGTGCAGGCGTTACCAGAGCAGGTGATTTTGCCATAGAGCAGATGCCATATCTTCATTCGGTGGAATCATCAGAAGATATGTATGGGGACGAATACTACAGAACCATGGAAATCAGCAATGCTGTATTGGGAGAGGATTTTTTGGTAAAAACCACAGATTCTTATGGTTATGTACTACGGGTAAAGGTAAATGGAGAGGAAATGAACGGTGAAGCCTTTCGGGCAGAGTATGGTCTTCCTTCAGCCTGTTTTGATTATGAAAAACTGGAAAATTATTATGTTTTTTATATACGGGGCGTGGGTCATGGCTATGGACTGAGTTTGTACGGAGCCAATGCACTATCCCAAAAAGGCTGGGATTTTGCGGAAATTTTAGAATATTATTTTGATGAAATTGAAATACGTAAGGAAAATCGAAGTGATATTGTAGCGTAGTTTTATCTTCTTCTCAAATTGTAAGAGCATAAATGTATAATCGTCCTAAAATCGGAAAAAATACTCATATCTTAAGTGTTTTATGATACACGGAAACGAGGTTGGTATGAGAAGAAAAAAGAAAAGTTTGAGAAAAGAACGTATTATAATGATTTCAGCGTCTGCATTTGTACTGACCGCCTTGACCATGGCAGGTGTTTATGTACGGGAGCAAAGCAAAGTAAATGATGAATATCGCGTGGATTTAAACGAGTTGGATGGGCAGGTAGTTGCAGACAAAGCCGATGAAATAGCAGAGAATATGGATTTGCAGGAAGAAGATATTATTGTGGCGGATGATTTGGATGCAGACCCTGATTTTTGGGAGGCCGGCTCCACAGGTGTGGATACTGTTTTAAGTAATGGAGAAAAGGTTACGGCTGAGGCTGCCGGTGAAGCAGAGACCAACGAAGCTGTTGCCCGGCGGGAAGATGTCGCGTCAGAAAATGAAGAAGAGACCGGAATGGAAGCCGGAGCAGAGAATGTGGTTGTTGCTAACTACAATTTTCCTACACAAATGGAACTTTCCTGGCCTTTATACGGCAATCTAATTATGAATTACAGTATGGATAAAACAATCTACTTCGAAACTCTGGGTCAATACCGTTACAATCCTGCTCTTATCATTGATGCTGAGGTGGGCAGCCAGGTATACGCGTCTGCCAACGGCATTGTAAAAGAGGTATACAATAGTACGGAACTTGGAAATGTGGTTGTTATGGATATCGGAGATGGATATGAATTGGCCTATGGTCAGTTGGATAATGTAGTGGTAAATCAGGGAGATAGCGTAAGTATGGGTACACCAATAGGAACGGTTGCCAACCCCAGTGTGTATTATAGTAGTGAGGGAAGTAATCTTTACTTTAAAATGACCAAGGATGGAGAGGCTGTAAATCCCATGGATGTGTTACCTAATTAAGTAATTTGGCTTAATTTGTCATTCTCCTGTTTGGATGGTTTTCATTGTCGCCATCCGAATGTTTTTATCGATAGTGTTGTACGTTTCTGGTAAGCCGGAGTGCTCCTCTTCCGGCTTACATACATATATTGTTTGGGGTTATGTGAGCATTTGTAAAATTTACCGCTTTATCAAAAAAAGTAAAAAAATATTGCAATTACACAAAGGGTTGTTATATAATAGCCGTGGACTAAAGGCGTCCCGGGAGTTTTAGGCTGTGGAGCCTTGGATTTGCCGCGCCTTTTGGAGTGAATCTTCCTTCGAAAGGGAAGATTTTTTTTATGAACGGAATGGGTAAAAGCTTGTTCTGTACATAAAAGGGTCAAATGGTTTACTTTTATTTTTATATAAGGAGGACACAAACATGTCATACGTTGATGAAGTCATTGCTATGGTGGTTGAGAAAAACCCCGCTCAGCCGGAGTTCCATCAGGCAGTAAAAGAGGTTCTTGAATCTCTTCGTGTTGTAGTTGAAGCAAATGAGGAAGCATACAGAAGAGACGCTCTTCTTGAAAGAATGGTAACTCCTGAAAGACAGATTCTTTTCAGAGTACCCTGGGTTGATGATAACGGACAGGTGCAGGTTAATAATGCATTCCGTGTACAGTTTAACAGTGCAATAGGACCTTACAAGGGAGGTATCCGTTTACATCCTTCCGTAAACTTAGGTATTATCAAATTCTTAGGTTTTGAACAGGTATTTAAGAATTCATTAACAGGCCTTCCCATCGGTGGTGGTAA
>CAZYVY010000052.1:0-16395 GCA_964651555.1 uncultured Lachnospiraceae bacterium
CCCGCAGACTTATATGTAATGCACTGTTGGAACTGCTGGATGAAAAGCCTTTGGAAAAAATCACGGTCACAGACATTGCAAAGCGTGCCGATGTGAACCGAGGCACCTTTTATTTGCATTATAATAGTGTTAACGATGTGGTCGATGAACTACAGGAAACCTTGATTGCGCAGATGGATCAGTACTTTACTGATAAAAATATTACATTCACCGCAGAAAACATTATGATCCTTACTGCGGAGTGTTTGAAATATATTTACGATCAGGAGCAGACAAAATATGTACCGCTGATTTATATTCATCAGTTTAATTTTGCGAATAAGGTCTGCAAAAGATTTCAGGCACGTCTTCTTGCTACAAAGGATGCGCCTAAAGACGAAAACAGCCAAAGAGAACTAATTGTAAGAGCCAGCCTTATGGTCCATGGCGTGCTTGGAGCGTTCAATGCAGCTGCAAACGGAATTTTGGACGCAACGCCGGAGCAGTTGGTTTGCAGTATTGATAAGCTTGTAAATGATATGCAATCGCAGCAAATATGTAAACGTGCCAACAAGCGTTAATCAAGGGGGAAGCCATTTTTTTGCTTCCCCCATCTCGATAATCATTTAGGTATGTGTAACTAAAAGTAGTTCTCTCAACGTAAGTCATTTCATCACTACAATTTTGAATTCGTTCGTCAAAAACTTTGCGTTGTTCTTGTAAAACTTTACCGTTTGACATATCATCATATAAAACAAACAATTCCTCCATTGAATATCCGTACGTTGTCAAAATTATATCCAAATCTTTTTCTGATATGTAATCCAAATTAGCCGCAATCACCAATGCCTTAATATGCTCCGGATCATTATATGTATACTGCGAAATCAAAGTATCAATATGTGCCATCACCTCATCTGCCGAATACATAACTGTTTCTTCTACGTTTTCAGACTCTTCTTCCGAAGCATTAACAACTTCGCGGTCTGCCATATCCGTTTCAGCACTCATAGATGCATCTTCCGTAATACTTTCCGTATTCTCTTCTACAACATCTGAACTGCCAATAATATCTGTATCTCCTGTATTACTGCCGCAACCTGACAACATAGCCATACACAAAACTACAACCAACATCATCACTAATATCTTCTTCATTTGTTTCCCTCTCTTTCAAAGCTGAAATTTAGTGAAAACTATTATATATATTGGAGATGTCAAGAAGAATTTTTGATGCAGTAAATGGGCTGAGATTTGTATATATCCTTCGAAGGGCGTTTGTACTCGCTGGTACTTAGGCTGTGTCTTTTACAGCCTTATGTACCATTGCGTAGGACAACCGAGCGAAAGCGTCCCATAGAAGGATATATACAAATCTCAGCCCCTACACACAAAAAAAGGGACGAATTACATTCGTCCCGCTAAAATCTCCGCTATCGTATCCCAATCCGCCGTCCTGGGTATCTCATGTACTCCGGTGCGAAGAATTCTGTCATATCCGTTTCCGCACAAGAAATCATCATACATCTGAGCATCCTCCACAAGACCGGCCTGCTCCAGTTTCGCACTTACGGCATCCGAACCGTCACCGCTTCCCACTTCAATAATTACATACTCATCAATATATTCACCGGATGTACTACCGGGTGTTTCCGAAATTTCCTCTTCCGATACCGGTTCCGACACTCCTTCTGTAGTGTTCGTTTCGGAAGCTTCCTCAATATCCGTTTCTTCGCTTATTACTTCGGATACATCCTCGACACTTTCATTCTCAGGCAGTACTTCTGCATCACTTTCCGCCTCTGAATCCGTTTCGGCAATACTTGCATCCTGTGATTCTTCTTCCGAAAGTTCCTCACTATTTTCTTCGGATATATCATCACTTATTGCTTCCGCTATCTCTTCTTTTTCACTTGAAAGCTGGGAAAGCGTTACACTCTCCACCATGCCAAGTTCCTTTGCTCTTGCAATAATCTCTTCATCTGTAAGACTTGTCTTCTTTCCACCCGCAAGCATCAATACCGCCGCAGTAACCGCAATACCGATTCCAAGTCCTCTCAGATAGTATTTTAACTTCATTGGAAATGAACTCCTTATCTTAATTAACTCTGTTGAAACAAATCAATCACCAATTTTACTTCGCCAACACCAAGACCTAACTCCCTGGCGATTGCCACATTGGATTTCCCTTCATTATGTAAGGCCAATATCTTGTCATTATGATTGCCGTTAGCTCCCGTTCCTGCAAAAGTGGGCATTGATACATTCTCTTTTTTGGAAGAACTCTTCACTCCGGCTTTTTTCCTACTTCCGGAAGCTTTCTTTGTCGGTGTTTCCGTACCTTCTCCTGTCACATCCTGCGTAGTGTCCTTATTAGCAATTTCTGCAATAATTTCATCTTCGCTCTTACCCTTCTTCTCCGGGAACAACTCAGCATATATTTCATCTACACTGGTTTCTTTTCCGTCGAGAATAACCTTTTCCACATCTTCGGAATCCTTTACCTTTTCCACAACAAGATTTCTACCTTCGTTCTCAGCCCTCTCCACTGCATCAAAGACTTCTTTTACACTCATGGCAGCTTCTTTCGCCTGATGAACCTCTCTTACAGCCTTTTTTGCTTCTTTTGTAGACTGTTCCATGCTTACAACAGTATCTTTAATGTTATTATGCTTATCGTTCAGCATAGAGTAAAGAAATACCGCTTCTTCATGATTTTTATTGATATCATCAAGAACCGTTCCCGAATATTCATTCACAGCCATTATCTTTTCGTTAGAAACTCTTTCAAGACTGCGTTCTGCTTTTTCCACTGCCTGACTTACCGTTTCATCAACGCTTTCCGATAATTTTTCTTTCGCTTCTTTTAGCTGCTCATCCACTATTTTTTGTATCTGCTCACGTTGTTTTTTTTCATCCTGCTGATTTTCCTTCTTTTCAGGAATAAAAAAGCTGATAATAAATACAACAACACCGCCCAGCAGAAAAACAATCTGCAACCAGTTGTTCATTTGTTTATTGCTCCTTAAATTCTTATATCAAAGCCGGATGGTTTTTTTACTGTCACACTTCCGTCTTCTTCTTGTTCTTCTTTTTTCTTACGCTTTCGGTTTTCCTGATAAGAACCGTTTCCTTTTTCCTTGGCATCATACCGGTATTCATGATAATCAGCATTATCAGGATTGACAACCTGTTGATTTTGTTCCTGAACTTTCTTTTGTACATTGGTATAAATATTGGATTGATCAAGAACCGCCTTATTATCCTCATTTACTTTGACTTGAGAAAAATCCTGGGTTCTGGTCACCATACCACTCATTTCTATGGGTCCGATTGCCATAACACACCTCCTGCTTACAACGAGGTAATCTTAACTTCACCGCCGGCTTTATAAAACTTACAGAACGTATAATCCTGCTTTACCACCATGGACAAATCATTGAAAGCTATCTTTGTACCTGCATAAACAGTATCTTTCACTGTTACATAAGCCGGTGTATCCGAACTAAATAATTCATCCAGTTCATCATACTCCTGCATGTCTCTTGCCTGCTGTTCCTGTAACTGTTTAAAAGCAACTGCCATTTCCTGAATATATTTCATCTGCTCCTGAGACATCTTAACACCCTGCGACAATTTCTGTGTAGATGCCACAAGCACAGGCTGTATCTGACGAATATTCTTATTGGCTTTATCAATCTGTTCCATCAACTCCTGATAACGCATCTTAATTGCCGGATTTATGCCCAACTCCAGAATAGTATCCGCTCCCATCTGGGAACCTAAAGTTTTTGCATGAATTCCATTCGTCGCGCTCACATGAGCACCTGAAATCAAGCCTTTCTTTCCTACAACATTTACCTCACTGCCAGCCATGACCGTAGAATGAAGAATTGCCTCCGTTTCCACAAATCCATTAGCAGATACTGTTGCATTCTCAATAAATTTGGCAACGACATTACCACCGGCTTTAAGCACGCCTTTACCCATACCATTTACTCCACGGGCAATGGTAATATCTCCCCCGGCTTCAATCGTGGCACCTTCCACCACGCCCATTATTTCAACGTTACCTTTTGCTTTAACACTAAAATTAGAGCAAACGTTACCTGAAATCCTTACGGTTCCCTCATATATAATATCTCCGGTAGAGTTATCAACATTTTCAGCAGTATACACATCGGAAACAAAGATTTTGTCATCTACAAGAGTTACATGACCATCTACATCAGAATACGCTTCTGTAGAATCCTCATTTACTGATATATTCCGCCCATATCTTAACTTAAGTTTCTTAACATCTCTGGGATAAACCGGCTCACCACATACATTAATTCCATTATCACCTTTATCCTCCAACGTAAGTCTTGCAAGTAAATCTCCTTTTTTAACATGATTCATAGTATTCAAATTAAAAAAGTCAACACTTCCGTCTTCCTTTAATGTGGGTCTTGCACGTAAATCCGTTTTAAAAAAATATTCAATGGCTGCATCTGAACCATGACGCACATCCAAACCATTTGCAAAAACAAAATCAGTACAGTATATACGTTTTGCAAGAAAAGAATCAATTGCATTTTCGTCAATACCATACTTAACCCCTGCGGTATGTAAATCCGCATAAATATCATCTTTTTCAATTTTTATCCCCTGAACGGAAGGGGGATAAAACCGCACGGATGCCTGCATTTTATTAGGCTGAATAGTAACCACCATCATCTCTCTTTCCTGATAGCGTTTTACTTTATCCAGCTGAAAAACACCCTTATCTTTAATTGCCTGAATCTTACGATTCAGCTCTGTAATTTCATAACTGATGCCTTTTTTCTGTAAATACTCAGCCACTTCATTTACATTTACAGGCACACCTTCTCCCTGGTGTGCATATATCCGTAAAAAAGTTCCCTCCGGTCGCAAATCTAATTGAAAAAAACCGTTCATCCAAAATCCTCCGCTAAACTCCCTCTAAAACACCAATATACTTTCCCAGCTTGGTCTTCATCTTCTGCAAGCCCTTCGTATGTAACTGAGATACTCTTGATTCTGAAACCTCCAACACATTACTAATTTCTTTTAACGTAAGTTCTTCATAATAATAAAGAACAATCACTTTTCTTTCTTTGTCGGTAAGTAATTCCAATGCTTCTGCCAGCATTTCCTTCAATTCAGCCTGTTCCATAACTTTCTCAGGCGCATCAAAATGTCTGGATACATGAGCTTTTTCATTTGAAATATCCGTACCCATTTCCAGATATTCATTCAGGGAAACAACATTTGTGACTTTCATTTGTGACTGCCATTCACAGTACTCATCATCACTGATACCCAATGCTGCTGCAATTTCATTATCGGTAGCAGGTCTTCCCATGTTGCTTTCTATTTCTTTCATTGCCGCGTCAATCTGACGTTGACGCTGCCTTACTGTTCTGGGAATCCAGTCCATTTTACGGATTTGATCCAGAATCGAACCTCTGATACGAAGACTTGCATAGGTTTCGAATTTAACTTCTTTTCTGGAATCAAATTTATCGATTGCATCAATAAGTCCAAAAATTCCGTAGCTTACCAAATCTTCATACTCCACGTTGTAGCCCAGATACATACTTAATCTTCCTGCTACAACCTTTACCAAAGGAGCGTATTCCAATATGATTTTTTCCCTAACCTCAGATGATTTCGTTCTTTGATAATCATCCCAAAGTCTTTTTCTGCTCAATTCATCCATGTAACGTCCTCCGGTAACATTTTAGTTCCCGTTTCCCCTTAAATTACTTTTCTTTTTTTTCGTCCTTCTCTTCTGTTTTTGTTTCTTCGCCATTCTCTTTTTGGATTACTTCCCCTTCCTCGTCTGTCTCATTTTCTTCCTTACCGGGACAAGACTGGATAATCCGCATGGCAATCACGCCCAAAACATAAAATACCACCAGCACAAGAAACAGAATCAGAAGCTTCATATAAAGTTCCATCTCTGCAAAATAAAGAGAAATACTGGTAACCGCACCTGCCAGTAATGTAATAAACGCAGGCAACAGTCTGATATTTTTCAACATAAAGCCCACCTTCCGCTAAATGGTTTTTTCTTCCTTTCCAACCGAACGGATGACAAAATCTCCGTTTTCCGGGCTAAAAATAACGGTACGACCATAATTTAAGCCTGTATCCTCTGCTAATATAGGAATATTTAACTCTTTTAGCTTTGCCTTGCTGGCCTCTACATTCTGTTCACCGACGCGAACCATATCCGACTTATTTTGGAATGCAAACATTTGTGCACCGCCGGCAATTTTTGCAACCATACGGCTACGGGAAGCCCCCTGCAAAACCATTAATCTGACCAGTTCTTCAATTCCTGTATCAGCAAACTTATATATATTTGTATTATTTTTTATTGATTTACTATTGGGTAGCATGACATGTGCAAGTCCACCGATCTGTGTAATGGGATCGCGTATTGCAACTCCCACACAGGATCCCAGTCCTAAAGTGGTCAGTTTATCCGGACTCTTACATACACTCAAATCTGCCATGCCTACTTTAATTGTCTGACTCATAAAATCAACCTTTCAGCATAGCCTACATGCCAAGCGCACCTAAAATCTTATCATATGACTCTAAATCGGGAACCAAGATAAAATAACCATCTAATCCCTCATAAAATTGCGTCTGAATTAACAAAAGTTTGTCACCCATTGTACCAAATTCAATAGCCGGTACACTTAAAATCGCACCTGCCATATCAATACTCAATGCCGGAACCGACGGATAAATTACAAGCTGTGTCAACATAGACAGTGAATTCAGGTAAGACGCCGTAATGATATTACCAATCTCTTTTAAGGCAGACTGTTCCATATCGCTTAACTCGTCTCCTGTCACTTCCATGCCCATGAGTTTTGAAATCAGTTTTCTTGCCGATTCTTTTTCCAAAAGGAATAAAATACTTCCTGTAACATCACCTTCTACCATAAGGTAAATCCCTGCCATAAGCTGTTCCTCGCCACCCATAATGGCTCCCACTTCCGAAAACTCAAGAATCCGGACCTGAGGAACGGCCATATCAACCTTACAGCCCAACATTTGGGCTAACGCCGTGGTTGCGTTTCCGGCACCGATGTTACCGATTTCTCTTAAGACATCATAAAATTCCTGATTCATATTATCCAAATCAATCCTAGACATATAACGCCTCCATTAGTTCTTTTCAGCAACAACCTCATTTACATCTAAAAGAGAAATTAAATTATCGCCGTCTTTTCCGACTCCCAACAAGAAATTCTGGGTGGGTTCGGAAGGATCTCTGTATACCTTTTCTACCAAATCGTTTTGAATGGTTACAACTTCCCTTACTTCATCAACAATCAATCCAACATAGCTTCCGTCTAATTTTATAATAATAATACGGAATTTCTTGGTTTCTTCCACTTCTTCCATATTCATTTTTAAACGAAGACTGAATACAGGAATTACTTCACCACGCAAATTGATTACGCCTTTAATGTACGCGGGAACTTTAGGAACACGGGTAATATGCTGCATTCTTACGATATTATCAATATATTTGATATCAATACCATACATTTCCTCGCCCATTTTTATTTTTATGTACTGTGTTGTATCTTTTACCAAAGCAATTTCGTCCATATTTTACCTCTTTCTACTGATTATTCCAGTTCTGATTACTCTTTGCCATGCTCCATTAAATCAATGCATTTGCATCCAAAATTAATGCAACCTCACCATCACCTAAAATGGTAGCACCGCTGATCAATTTACACTTGCCGATAAATTTACCCATAGACTTAATAACGATTTCCATC
Source organism: uncultured Lachnospiraceae bacterium (assembly GCA_964651555.1). GTDB lineage: Bacteria > Bacillota > Clostridia > Lachnospirales > Lachnospiraceae > UBA3766. The sequence goes on from CAZYVY010000052.1 coordinate 7,797, forward strand.
TGTCCAAGTAAATCATCCACAACAAGACCTGCCAAACGATCGCCTTTCTTTGCAATCAATACGACCATTTCGTCTTCCGGATCACGTGTGCTTTCCACATCAAGAACCTTATCTAATCTTACAAGAGGAATTACTTTACCTCTTAAGTGAATTACTTCCTTACCCTGTACAGTCTTTACTTCTGAAGGTGCAATACTTTCAATTGTCTGTACTGCGCCGAGAGAAATCGCATATTTTTCGCCACCAACAACTACCATTAATGCCTGAATAATTGCCAATGTCAAAGGAAGACGTACAATAAAGGTACTTCCTTCACCAAGCTTAGTCTTCGTTTCAATTTCACCACTTAACGCTTCAATCTTACTCTTAACAACATCAAGACCTACACCACGGCCTGATACATCAGATACCTGCTTAGCTGTTGAGAAACTGGGAAGGAATAATAAATCAATAATATCCTTGTCTGCCATGGTTTCTGCCTGTTCAGCAGTAATGGTTCCTCGTTCAATTGCTTTATTCTTAACTGCTTCTACATCAATACCGTTACCATCATCGCCAACTTCGATAACTACGTTATTACCATCCTGGTATGCATTCAAGAAAATAGAACCTACTTCTGATTTACCACGAGCCTTACGCACTTCTGCACTTTCCAAACCATGGTCAGCAGAATTACGAAGCAAATGCATTAAAGGATCGCCGATTTCATCCACTACGGTACGGTCAAGTTCTGTCTCTTCACCTGTCATATAAAGTTCCATTTTCTTATCCAGTTTCTTAGATAAGTCTCGAATCATTCTGGGGAACTTACTTACAACACTTTCAATAGGCACCATTCGAACCTTCATAACGGATTCGTGAAGGTTTGTGGTAACACTTTCCAGATATTCAATCTGCTCGTTAAATGCCAGATTGGAAGAACCCACTTCATTTGCAGCCACGCTGACAAGAGAGTTCTTGGAAATAATAAGCTCACTTACCAGATTCATCAATACATCCAGTTTTTCAATATCAACACGGACAGTTCGGTTAACAACCGGCTTTCCTACTGCTTTCTTATCACCGGTCTTAGCAGGTGAAGCACCCTTATCCTCTTTTACGGCAACCTTGTTTTCTGCTTTCTTTGCTACAGCAGTTGTCTTTGCCGGTGCAGCAGCTTCCAACTTGATTTCTTCACCGATTGCGTCTTCAATTTCCGATACATACTTAATTGCATCAATAACTTTCTGCAAGGGATGTTCCGAAAGGAAAATGATGCTGAAATCATTTTCAAAACGTTCATCTTCAATATCCTGAGCAGAAGGAACGGAAACAATTACTTCACCCAAATCTTCCAATGCCTTGAACACAAGGAAAGCACGGGCAGCTTTAAGAATACAGGTTTCCTGTACATAAACGCTGATACCATAGGCATGAATATTCTGTTTTGCAGCTTCTTCAATCACATGACGCTCCACATCACCAATCTTGATATCACGCCATTTTTCTTTCTTTGAACCTTGCGAAGCCTTTTCTTCTTTTACTTCTTCCTTAGGTTCTTCTTTCGCAGCCACTACGCCACCTTTGGTTTCCAAAATGGTGTTGAGCGCCTTAATCAGATGTTCATTGTCATTGGTACCCTCATCTGCATTTTCCTGAATATTCGAAAGATATTCTTCCAATGCATCCAGACACTGGAATAAAATATCAATCATATCGGCATTTACTTTAATTGCACCGTTACGCACTTCCGAAAATACATTTTCCATATCATGGGTCAGGGTCTGCATTCTCTTATAACCCATTGTACCTGCCATACCCTTCAGGGAATGTGCAGCACGGAAAATTTCATTTACCGTATCCATGTTTTCCGCATCTTGTTCCAACGCAAGAATCTGTGTGTTTAAATTCTGCAAATGTTCACGTGTCTCATCAATAAAAATGTCTAAATATTGGCTTACGTCCATCTCTTATACCCCCACATTTAATATAATTTCATTAGCTATGTATTTTAAATCTACCGATTTATGTCTCAATTTGTGTTTTTCAATACTGCCCGGCATTCCGTATACCACACAGCTTTCCTTGTTTTGAATAATAATTCTTATCTTTTTATGCTTTTGCAAATATTCAATTCCTGCCGTACCATCCGCTCCCATACCGGTTAACACCACACAGATGACCTCATCATATCCGCATTTTGCTAACGATTCGTACATGTAATTGGCACAGGGCCTTACCCCTTCACGGTAATCTTCCTCCGAAAGATGAATTCTGTTTTCATTGCCGTTATGGGTAATCTTCATATGCTTTCCTGCCTTGGCAATATAAACATGTCCCGGCTTAAGCACATCCCCCTCCGAAGCCTCACTTACTTTTAACGCACTTACAGAATCCAACCGGTTCGCTAACGTTTCCGTAAATCCATCCGGCATATGTTGGACGACAACAACCGGAACCGGAAAATCCTGCGGTAGCTTCGGTATTACCTCCATCAATGCCCTTGGCCCTCCGGTGGAACAGGCAATGGCAACAATTTTGCCGCATTTTCCACTGTTCGTATTCTTATTCATTTATCAAGTATCCGCCCTAATTCTTTTATTATAATTCCTCTTCCGTATTAACATCATTATTCAATACGGATTTTAGAAAGATTATTCCACTTATACGCGTCTATTATATCACAAAGTTATCTTCTCATGCGTGCATAGTAACCGTTTTGTTTTTTATTTTATCACTTTTTTCGTAAAAAGAAAACACTTTCTATACTTTTCTTTTCCGACACCATTCTAAAAAAGATGAATATACTAAAAGAAAAGCCAATTTATGCTATAAAAACAGCAGAAAGGAATATATGTCTAACTTTAATCCCTTTGAAGAAAAGCCCATGCCCATAGATAAAACATTTATGGATTGGAAAATGATGAATCCCAATAGCTACAACAAATACGATACCGACCCTTATACCAAAACCCGGATTATTCTTATGAACGGTACCGAATTCGAAGCACAATGGTTTTCCAGAAACTTTTCAAGACATTGCAACAATAATGACTTAAGACGCGAGTTAGCGTTAACACGCCGCATTGAACAACAACAGCAAAAAAGAATTGCTGCCTTACGTCCCCGAAATGAAACCATTTTGGAAACCACAATTGGTTATGAACAACTGGCTGTGGATTTAACTGCAGTCCTTGCCCAGAACGAAACCGACTGTATGGTAAAAAATGCATTAAACTTTGCCTTGTTGGAGGATTTTGACCACTTATACCGCTACTCTAATCTTTTGGATATGGAATATGGTACCGACCCGAAAACATTAGTCGGCGGATATACCGAAATTATGCCCGCACGACCTACCATATCAGAGCACAGATATCCCTGCGATTCTATTTTTAATCATGTATGCAACAAAAAATCCGATATAAAAACATTACTTCATATTAATACCATTACCGCAGCCGAACAACAAACCATGAATTACTATATGAATGTTGCTCCGCTTTACGACAAGTCCGACCTGGGAAGACGTTTGTATCAGGAAATCGGTATGATTGAAGAAGAACATGTTTCACAATATGAAAGTTTAAAAGATACCAATGCTACCTGGTTAGAAGATCTACTGCTTCATGAGTATACGGAATGTTATCTCTATTACTCCTGTATGTTGTCTGAAGGCGACCGTTATATCCGGCGCATTTGGGAAGAATGCTTAATTCAGGAGATTACCCATCTTCATAAAGCCAAAGAACTTTTGTGGAAATATGAAAAGAAAGAATGGCAACAGGTAATTCCCTGCGGAGTCCTTCCTGAACCCCTTATTTTAAAACCGAATATCGATTATGTGCGTAAAATCATTGCAACCACAACCGGAAACACCCAAAAGCAGGAAGAAATCGTCCCTCTTCAGACACTTTCCGAGTCTGATAAGTTTTATTTTTATCAAAACATTGTAAATAACGATGTGCCTATGGTTGCAAGTCATGATGTTATCAAACGGCATATTGACCATAAAAGTAAAGATTACCGCTACGAAACAACACCCAATCCGTTAACCGTTCTGCAAAACCGTTGTACTGATAATACGGGTCTTGCAAGATGCGTTGAAGCAACACCGAAAGAAACTACTGTCTGTGGTACAACAAGTAAACATTGTTCATGCAACAGCCAAACCTGCCAAGGCGAAGTTAACTGGTAAAATCAAAAAAGGAAGAATGCCTTTTGCATTCTTCCTTCTTTTTATATATCTCTCTGTCTCTTTTTTCTTTCTTCTTCAAAAATATACCGGATGATATCTTCACGCTGATTATGCTGAATATGGACAAAACGTACTCTATGCTCATACTGGCCACGATTGGTCTCCAATTGCCTGCAACTTAACACCTCACCGACCAATTCCATTGTTTTATATTTGCCTTGTCTCAACAATTCAAATTCACATGCAATCAAACATTTAGGTTCAAAAGGCACATTCGTAACAAAACGCAACCCACCTCCACTGATATCTACGATGGTAGCCTTGTCACTTTTTGCATCCTCCGGCAAAAATCCTCTGCCTTCCGATAAATTTTTCTTTTCGGTATCGGTCAGTTCCCTTACCTTCATATCCAATGTACAGGTATAGCGATAATACTCTCTTCTTTGGTACTTTTGTAAATCACTGATTAACTCCATTTCCAAAAGATAGAGTGCACCGTTTTTGTAACGCGATGCTACCCTTGCATCACACTGAAACAAGCCCTTTCCCGTAAAGAAATGGAGATGATACTCTCCTCTTACAGGTAACAGGACCAATTTCGTCTGTTCCATTGGCATCAAAATTTCCAATCGGTCTTCATCAATCACGTCAACAACTTTGGATTCATAAACCTTTCGTTCCTCAGAACCGTCAGACAATATCACACGGTCTAACGCTTCCAATTCAATCTTTGCCCCAGGCGATATGAATTTGGATAATAATAATTCCTGTTCAATCATGTCGTCTTTTTACCGGCTACGATATGAGAAAAAAATGCAGCCATACCCCTTTTTTGAATTTTTTTATTTGCTTCTCCGTTCATTAAAACAGAGGCAATATTCTCGTACGCAATTGCAGACTTCGCCCGCGGGTTTTTAATAGACACCGGCAGCTGTTGCATTACCGCCGACGATAACTCCTTATCCTGCGGGATACTTCCCAAAAATTCCAAAGGAAGATTTAAATATCTTGAAACTACCGCATTCAATTTATCAAACAGACTCTTGCCCTCAGCTTCTGTTTCCACACGATTGGAAACCACTTTAATCTGAGAATATTCCATTGAAAACCTGCCGTGTCTGCTCAATGCTTTTAATAAAGAATATGCATCCGTAATGGAGGTAGGTTCCGGTGTAGTCACCAAAATAATTTCACCGCTGGCCACAAGAAATTCCAATACCGCATCCGAAATTCCGGCTCCGGTATCAATAATAATCACATCCGCCATAGCGTCCAACTCTGCTAAATTGTTAATAATATAGGTCAGATATTCCTTGCTTAATGCAGACATTCCTACAATTCCGGAACCACCGCTGATAAAACCAACCTCTCCGGGCCCCCATGTGATAATGTCTTTCATGTTCATGCCTTTATAAATCAAGTCATACAAACTATGCTTCGGAACCGCACCAAACATAATTTCAATATTTGCCAGTCCGAAGTCTGCATCCAAAATGATTACCCTCTGCCCCATCTTCCTAAACTGGACAGCCAGATTAATGGCAGTATTCGATTTACCAACACCGCCTTTACCACTGGTAACTGTAATAACCCTTGCCAACGGACGCTGTTGATTTGCTTTTATAATATTTCGTAATTGTTGCGCCTGGTCCATATTCCCTCTGCTTTCTCAACTACTTCCCGCCCAAGAGTTTCTTTACGGTACTTTGTGCATTAAAAGTTTCAATGTCATCCGGAACGTTTTGCCCACAAGTAATGTAGGACATTGCCGCTCCCGTGCGTAACTTAAGATTCAATAAATTTCCATAAGCTGATGTCTCATCCAACTTGGTAAATATCATCTTAAAATCAAACATCTTTTTATACTTCTCGGTAATGCTTAAAAGATCTTTGTATTTTGTATTGGCTGACACAACAAGGTATACTTCGTTTTCAGCTTTATCCTCCACATATTTTACAAAGTCTGCCATATCATCCCTTTGTTTATTATTATTTTGTGAATGTCCGGCAGTATCCACCAATATGTAATCATAACTTGAAAAATCCTTAATTGCGGCACCGATTTCCTCCACTTCATAAATAACGCGGAAAGGAACTTCCAGGATACTTGCATAAGTTCTAAGCTGTTCCGTTGCTGCAATTCGATAAGTATCAGCAGTCAGAAGAGCAACTTTCTTCTTATCTTCCACCACAAACTTGGATGCAATCTTTGCAATTGTTGTTGTTTTACCTACACCGGTGGTTCCCACAAGAAAAACCACTTTTGGTCCCAAAGAAGCCGGTTCAATACATTCCGGTTTTCCAAAACTTAAAATCATACGTTGGTAAATATGGGATAAAATAAGTTCCATAGGCATATTGGGCTTAATTGTTTTCTTCACATCCTCAATAATGGAATCTGCATATTTTTCTTCCACTTCGTTCTCAATCAACGTTTCGCGGATCAAAGAAAGCACAGCCTCACTTGTATTGACTTCCATTTCCTTTACTTCTTTATCTTCCCGGTTTTCTTTCTTTTCTTTACCTTCCATACTTTCTTCCACATATTTTACATCTTCCCTACGTTGCATCTGCTGTTCCAGTAAAGAATGAAGACTGTCGAGTTTCTCTTCCAGAATCTTTTCATCCGTTTTAATTTCCGCCTGCTTCTGTATGGTTCGCTTTTCCTCTTTTGTGGAAGAAGATGCAGAAACTGTTTTCGTTACCGCCACATCTCTACGCAACACTGCCTCGCTCTCTTCTTCTTTTGCAACAGTGATTTCATAATAAGCCGGCTTAATGATTCTTGCCAAGCCCTTGGGTTTTACATGCTTTACATTCATCAAAACAATGCCTTCACCCAATTCTTTTTTGGCATTTTCCATGGCTTCTGCTTCTGTTTTTCCCTGATACTTTTTTATAATCATGCTACTGTCACCATCCCAACGGATTGTAATTCTACATCAGATTCAATTTCATTGTAAGAAATTACAATCAAGTCTTTAAAATAATCTTCTGATAACTTTTTAAAATACATACGGACAATAGGAGAAGTCAAGATAATCGGATTCTTACCCAAACGCTCCAGCTTCTCGGTTTCCGTTTCCACGCTCTTCATGATTTTCTTGGTTTTTTCGGGATCCAGTGTAAGATAAGCACCTTGTTCAGTCTGCTTTACACTTCCCATAATTTCCTGTTCAAGCTTAGGGTCCAACGTAACAACACTGGTTGTCTCATTTGCCGGGAAATATTTTCCGGAAATTGCACGTTTTAAACTTTGACGCACATATTCGGTTAAAATATCCGTATCACGTGTAGCTGTTGCATGATCTGCCAAAGTTTCAAAAATGGTAAGCAAATCTCGTATGGATATTCCTTCCCGTAATAAATTCTGCAATACTTTTTGCACATCGCCCAGTCCTAAAAGCTTGGGAACCAATTCATCAATCAATACAGGATTGCTTTCTTTTAAGTTATCAACAAGATGCTGTACATCCTGTCTGGTAAGCAATTCTGCCAAATGATGTCTAATGATTTCTGTTAAATGTGTTGCAATAATGGAAGGCGGGTCTACAACCGTATAACCGGACGCTTCCGCACGCTCTCTTTGTCCTTCCGTAATCCATAAAGCAGGTAAATGGAACGACGGTTCAAACGTAGGAATACCGGTAATTTCTTCCGTTACAAATCCGGGATTCATGGCCATATAGTGATCAAACAAAATTTCTCCCTCACTGACCTGAATACCTTTGATTTTGATAATATATTGATTTGGATTCAGCTGGATATTATCCCTCAATCGGATAATCGGTACTACTGTACCCAATTCCAAAGCAATCTGTCTACGAATCATAACAACACGGTCCAAAAGGTCTCCGCCCTGATTCACATCTGCCAACGGAATAATACCATAACCAAATTCCAATTCGATGGGATCCACCTGTAGCAACGAATTGACATTCTCCGGTTTTCGGATTTCTGAAGCTGCCACTTCTTCCTGGTCTACCTCTTTTTCAATACTCTGGGTTTCAATGCTGTTTGCCATCATCCGGCCGCCAATAATAAATAACGCACCAAATCCTACATACAATACGAAATTCAATGGTGTTAAAATACCCAGTGCCATAATGGTTGCACCTACCAGATACATAACCTTCGGAACACCAAAAAGCTGTTTTACCAGTACGGAACCAAAGTCAGCATCTTTGGAGCCTTTGGTTACCAGAATACCGGTTGATAAAGAAATTAACAAGGAAGGAATCTGGCTCACCAAACCATCACCGATGGTAAGAATTACATAATGTTCCAGTGCTTCTGTAATTTCCATGCCCTGTATTAACATACCGGTTGCAATACCACCGATAATGTTTATCGCAGTAATAATGAGACCTGCCGTAGCATCTCCTTTTACGTACTTAACCGCACCATCCATGGAGCCGAAAA